>JAUMBM010000143.1:0-4071 GCA_032115735.1 Saprospiraceae bacterium | reverse complement strand
CAGCAGGTGGCCGCCCGAAAAGCCGGCCAACCCAGCCGGCATGCCACTCGTCGTCAAAAAAAATGGTCGCTATGCCAATCATCACCAGCGGGAAGACGCCGATCTGGAACATCAGCCCGGTGAGGGTGTGGAAGACGATGACCGTCAGGTAGGCCCACGGCCGGCTGGGCTTGTAGCGCAAAAAAAGTACAATAAAGGTATCGTACAGCATGCCGGACCAGGCAAACAGGTAGGGTGTGAGCTCCCAACTGAAGAGCGGGCCGATGAGCGGAAGCTTGTCGTTGGCAGGTAGCCAGATTTTTAGGGGGAGCGCCTCGATCAGCCAGTCGTAGTTGATCTTGGCCAGCCCGGCATAGACGTAGAGGATGGCTATCTGGGCTTTGATGATGAAGACGGCCGAGCGATTGACCTGCTGCTGCAGCGGATCAGCCAAGGGGCTGATGTGCGAGGGCATAAAAATCAGCAACAGGCACATCAGGCTTACAAAATAGTAGTGGTTGAGGTAGTAGGTAAGGTCAATGAGCTCGGTATAGGTAAACGTCAGGAAAAGTACTATGGCGGCTATGCGGTAGGCAGTCCCGCGCAGCAGCATGATGCCGATGGCAGCCAGGATCATGAGAAAATGCACAGCATAGAGGGCTTCGCGCGAAAGGGGCTCCACCCAGCTAAACCCCCAGTACTTGAAGTGAAAAACGGGCTCGACATAATGGTCTTCAATCCACCCCAGCGCCATGAAGCGGACGGTGCTAAAGATCATCAGCAGCCCGAAAATCAGTCGGAAACTGATAAGCGGTGCTGCTGATACCCGGGTGTGTAGATAGTGATGAACCCTTTCAATCATGGGTGTTTGTTTAGAAGCTGTCCGGACGTTGCTGCCGGGAACCAAAACAGGCTGTCTGTTTGGTCTTTTTGGGCGGGCAGGTGCTGCCCGCCCGCCCAAAAAGACTAAGCTGCAGGCAAAGCGCCGTGCGCGGCCTGCACAAAACAGTCCGCCCGGGCGCTCATCGCTCATCAGTCACCATCGCCACTGCTGTAGGTAATGGCTATGCCCAGCAGCGAGCTCATGTCGCTTTTGAAAAAGCGTACATGCTTCTGCAGTTCGAGCTGCAGGTCTCTGACCGGCTGCGGATTGTTGACGATCAGGTCCGAAAGGCGAGTGCCGGCTGGCAGGCCGCCGGCTGCTGCCAGCACTTTTTCCCACTGCGAGCGGGTGGCCTCTACCAGCGCGGGCCCGCCCGTCACGGTCTCGAGATAATCCTTAAAGCCCGGGCCGTCCGTGCCGTTTTTGCTTCTTCCCCGATAGATATTTTCGATGGCCGTCAGGTGGATGTTGAGAAAATCTGCAGACTTGCCCGAATAATAGGCCTCCACCCGCGTTGGCTCCGCCTGCGTCTGCCCGGGCCTGCTGCCCAGGGGCAGCTCGATTTTCAGGTTTTTGTTGGTTTCAAAAGCTTTCACAAACTCGTTGTACAGCATAGAAGTACTGCTGCCCACATCGGTGCCTGCGTTGCTGGTAAAAGTGGCGGTATAGCCATTGTCCCAGGCCTGCACGACTGTGTTAAGCCGCGACTGTATGTTGCGGGCGCACTGCAGCAGGTAGGTCTGGCGCGCAGGCTGGCTTTGCAGCAGCGCCACGACTGCCTCCGGGCTCGTGCCCGGTGCTGCAAACAGCAGGTACTCCAGCGCCAGAAAGCCCCTGGCATCGCGGTTGAAATCGTTGAAATTGAACTGGCCGGCACTGATGGCGGCCTCTATTTTCTGCACAGCTACCGGGAAGGTGGCAATTTCTTCCGACAACGACCTGTTGAGACCCTGCTCGGCAGCCGGCCCGAGATTGAAGGCGTTGGCGTACATCCATTCGCTATAGGCGTTGACCCAGGCGCTCTGCGCACTTGCGAGCTGCTGGGGGGTGGGGCTGCCCGCCAGGGCTTCGATGGCTGTGATCAGTTGGTTGACAGCAAGCTGTGCATCCCGATAAGCCGGGACAATCAGGTTTTCAGCATAATTTTTCAGCATCAGCTCCCGGTCAAAATCATCTTTGCCGCCCTGAGTGTCGTCTTTCTGGCACGATACAGTCAGCGCGATCAGCAAGCTCAATACAAATACAATTCTGGCCATAGCAGTTTTGATTTTTTTGACGTACAAAAGGCTGCAGGAGCGCATGCTCCTGCAGCCTGCAGATGTTTTTATTTATCTTCCCTGAGTACTTACCCAGTTGGTTTTGAAGTCTTCAATTTCCTGATTGCTAAATCCGTAGATGCCCTGCAGCTGGGCGATGAGCTGCTGCAGCTTCGGCAGTTCGCTGGCCGGATCGGTAGCAAACTTGTAGACCGTAGCGTTGCCGGTAGCGGGTGCGTTGAGCAACGCCAGGGCCTGGTCGATCTCAGCATCCGTAATTTTTCTGTATTGCGGATCGATGTTTTTGAATCCGTGGATAAATCCGATCCCCTCGCCAATGGCGTGCAGGGCAGCACCGATTTCACTCTCTGTGGGATTGGTGGCGCTCAGCCGGCTGATGGGCGTGTGGCAGTAGTTGATGACCGTAGCCGCGTTGATTTTTTCCCAAAGCAGGCGGATGTCGGCCAGGGCTTTGTCTCTTTCTTCTTCGTATTGGTTGCCCGCCTTGACAGCTGCCTGCAAAGTGATGAAAGCTGTTTTGATCTGCGCGTACATGCCTTTGCCATCATTTTTATCCCTGCGGGCGCCATAGTTGGCCATGGCGAGATCCCGGTTTTCTGCTGCAACATTGTTCGAGCCCGAGTTGGCAAAAGCAGGCTTGGCACCAAAGATGGCTACCAACTGATCGACTGTCTGCGCTGTGACGGGTCCGCTCATCAGCTTGACGGCGTGGTTGTAGAGGGTAGCATTGAACTGCCCCTTTTCTACTAGTTGTTCCATTTCTACGCCATACTCATCAAACAGGTAGCCTCCGTAGACGCCCCCCTGAGAGCTTCCGTTGGGTGCCTGCGGAGTCCAGGTGGTGCCGCTCGACTTGGCCAGCTCGTCAAACCAGCCACCATCGCCCTCCAGTCTGCCTTTGTAGTAGGTCGTAATCTCCGCAGCAAGGGTGGGATTACCGGCATTGAAGAGCGTCTGCAGCGACTGTCTGCTGACTGTATTGGCCGCCGTACGCCCCTTCTTGGCTTCATCGGTGAGGGCAATCAACTGGTTGATCAGCGCTGTCTGAGGTGCTGTGTTGGCCGCAAAGGTGCTGCCGTCGTAGGCATTGGGGATGCTCAGGGCTGGCTTGGTATCATCTTTACCGCAGGACGAGAGTCCCACGAGCACGACGCCCAGCAGGAGCATACAACTTTTGGCAGAAGAATTCATTTGGTATTGTTTGTTGTGAAGTAAGCGAAAGCGCGGCGGCGGCGGATCCTTTGACCACTGCCCCACAGTTCAGAACGATGCTTTGCTTTCCGGAACACTAAGCGACAACAAAGGTAAGTGCTGGGTGGCTTATTCTTTAGACTTATTTAGACTAATTCCAGATTGTAACAAAAAAATACCTTGTTTTAGGTATTTTGGCTGCTGTTGGCTGGTCCCATTAGGTAGGGATTGGGTAGTGGTTGATGTGCGTTGGGGCTTAGTTTTGTACTGGAGATTATGGTACCGGGGCTGCTGGCACGGCATACAGTACTTTCGGCAGGCGCGTCATGGAGATTTTTTCCCGGTCCACGGCTATTTATATCCGGTGATGGGGCTAGGAAACATTCTTGTTGGAGGTTACTCCAATATAACCGGCTCAAAATATTCTCTTCCGAAAGAGAAATGAAGGTGCTTCTTGTGTTGCAAGCGTCCGATAATGATGGCCGGATGTGTGTTAAATTGCCGCGCAAAAAGCCTTATATCTTCTTGCATCAACGGACCTGCTGCCAGGATCTTAGCCTCCTCATCTTCCGACAATGTCCATTTTACGGCAAATGCGTCGGCTTCCTTTTCCTTGTGCATATCTTTGTCGGTGTAGTCAAGATTCTCCAGGAAAATATCTTTTTTACCATGCAAGAGAATATGCCCTGCCTCGTGAAAGAAAGTGAACCAGAAGCTATCGTTGCGATTGTAACGGCCGGT
>JAUMBM010000142.1:0-21234 GCA_032115735.1 Saprospiraceae bacterium | reverse complement strand
CTTGTTGTAGCTTGTAGCAACAGAACGCAGCTTACTGCGCTGTTACCAGCTTAACTTCGAGGTCAAATTCGTCGTAGATTGTCTTGTCGCCCAAGTCCTCAAAGAAAGATCCTGAACCAAAACGCACGTCAAAATCGCTGCGGTCAAGCTTGAAAGCTGCCGTAGCTGTGGTGCGACCTTTCTCTTCGCCCAGGTCTACATTGAAACGAACTGGCTTGGTAATGTTTTTTACACTAATGTTACCTGTTACACGGTATGCACCAGGCGTACCGCGGCTCACAACTTGCGTGATCACGAAAGTTGCCTCAGGATGCTTAGCAACATCAAAAAAGTCAGGTGACTTCAGGTGGCCTACCAGCTTGTCTGCAGTACCGCCCGTCAGGTCAGTGCAAGTAATGGTGTTCATGTTGACAACAAAGCTACCACCTGTGAGCTTGCCATCCTGCAGCTGCAGTGAGCCGCTCTTCAGCTTGATAGTGCCTTCATGTGCACCAGTGACCTTGTATGCCTTCCACACGACGTTGCTTTGGCTTACGTCTACGGTCTTGTTTACAAGTGCCGTGCTGAAAGAAAGTGCTGCAATGCCGATTGCTACGGCCAGTCCCAAAATGATACGGTTCATAATTGTTAGGTTTATTGATTTAAAAAGTATTTACAACAGATGTATATACATACAAATGGGTCAAAAAAAAGTTTATTCGTTGGTGCGCATTTTATCCAGCAGTCGGTTCAACTCGCCGGCTTCCGCATCCGCCAACTGAAACATTCCTTCCTCCAGCAAGTTCAATTTTTCACTGGCCGTATTGATCAATTCCAGTCCCTTGTCGGTAATGCGGATGTCTACCCTGCGCCTGTCTTGGCTGCACTCAATCCGATCGAGCAATCCTTTGGCCAATAATTTGTCGACCAGCCTCGAAGTGTTGGAGGTTTTGTCAATCATCCTTGATGTCAGTAACTTGATGGTAGCTGGCTCTGGATGCAATCCTTTTAATATGCGTAAAATATTGAACTGCTGCGAGGTAATACCGTAGGGTTTTAGCATACGGGTCATCTGCAGGCTCAGCCACGCAGCTGTGTACAGCACATTAATGTGCGCCTTATGCTGCTCACTGCGAAATTTCTTTTGCTGTATGGCTTGTTCAATTTTCATGCTGCAAATATATGTACCTACATTTAATGCAGGGTAATCTTTTTTGATTTTTTTTCTGCAACCCGCTACTTTTTTTAGACGGTGGGTTTTGCAGCCAACACAATTCTTTCATAATGTTTACCTTTGTACATGGATGTTAATTTTCACCCCAACAAAGGCCAATGAAAATTTTAGTTATTGGTGGCGGCAATATGGGCCTCACCTACGCACAAAGTTTTTTACGTGCGCACGTCGCCCAGGCTTCAGATATGATGATTTTGGAAAAATCGCCGGAGAAGGCCGCTGAATTGGCTTTGCGCCAGGTAGGGCGCATCTATGGCGAGCCCGGCGAATGTCTGCAACAGGCGGATCTGATTGTCCTGGCTGTCAAACCGCAGGATACATCGGCCTTGTTTGAGAGCCTCAGGCCACTGGCTGACCCCCAACAGGTCTACTTGTCCATCATGGCCGGGATCCGGATGGAAACTATCCAACAGGCACTGGGGGTTACGAAAGTAATTCGTGCAATGCCCAATTTGCCGGCTCAGACGGGTATGGGTATGACCGCCTTTACCTCTACAGAAGAAGTCACGCGCATAGAATTGGTGACAGTACAGAATCTGCTCAATACCACGGGTAAGGCTATTTATGTTGAGGATGAGCAATTTATAGATGCTGCCACGGCTATCAGCGGGAGTGGCCCTGCTTATGTTTTTTATTTCATGAATGCTATGATCAAGGCTGCCAAATCCATGGGCTTCAGCGAGTCCGAAGCGGAACTATTGGTTGGCCAGACATTCAGGGGGGCTGTTGATTTGTACAGCAAGAATGCAGCCAGTTGTGAAGAATGGATTAACCGGGTGAGCTCTAAAGGGGGAACCACAGAAGCTGCTATGCGGTTGTTTGGCGCACAGGAGGTAGAAAATCACATCATAGAGGGGGTTTTGGCTGCCCGCCAGCGAGCTGAGGAGCTCGGGCGGTAGTCTAGGCTGCACGCAACAATGCCCCGACAGTGGTTGTTACTTCAATAGTAAGCCTGCCTGCAGCCTGGTGGCTGCAGCAGCGTCAATCTTTTTTTACCATGGCTAAAGACAAACACGCTAAGCGGGAAGGAGTCGTTTTCAGCACGGATCCTGACTTTCAATACCGTTACGAGCAGCCCGAAGAGGCTGATACGCTGCCTCCCCAACAACAGAAGTTGCGGGTATCCCTGGACAGGAAGCAACGGGCCGGTAAAGCCGTGACCTTAATCACAGGTTTTGTGGGTAAAGAGGCTGACCTGGCTGAGCTGGGAAGATTGCTCAAAAGCAGATGCGGTGTTGGCGGTTCTGCCAAGGATGGCGAAATTCTGGTTCAGGGTGATCAGCGCGACAAAATTGTTCAATGGTTATTGGAAAAAGGATACAGCCAAACCAAACGTTCCGGAGGTTAAGGATGTGTTCGCTTCAGGCTTAGAATCCTGTACGCTAGTCTTCCCTGACGCTCACAATTTCAACCCTTCTTTCCCGCGCAGCAGCAGGGCTGTAAATGGAGCCCTGCTCGTCGGTCAGCTCATCCGATATACCTGTGGCTGCCCGCGTTTCACCAAAAGATACTTCCGCAATCTTGAGCTGCCCGCTGCTGATGTAAGCTTGCAGTACTCCCCCCCGCCATTGCTCAAAGTGCAGCCGGGCAGAGGCTACACGCCGCTTGCCAAGGGCAAGATTATAGTCGCTTTGTGCACGCGGACTTGTGTACCCTTTTATAAAAATCTCCACGCGATGCGCCGCCTCAAGGCGGCGAAGCAGCAAAGCAGAGAAGAGTTCCAGGTGCTGATACCCGCGCTTCACTTCTTCTTCAAAAAACTGATCAACGCGTTCGGCAGCGGATTGTGCTTCTTCAACTGCCAATCCTTGTTGGATCCTGCTCCTGTACGTCGGCTGTTGTTGTGCATAGCGCTCATAAGTAGCTATATACGTCTGACTGGTCGTTGTCTTTCGGCTCCTGCGGTCAGGCTCATCGTTGTCAAAGTACAAGGCTAGCGGAAGAAAATCACTGAGTTCATCAAAGGATTGTACATCGGCCGGCTGGCTGTCAGCAACTGCAGGGGCTGAAGGTATTTCATCTGTGGGGCTTGCTGCCACAGCTGGTGCAGTTACGACGGGAGGTGGCTTTAGACGAAGGCTAAATATATCCAGACAGCAACTGCGACTTCGGTCATCAAGCCAGGCGCCCCCGGGCCGATTGGAGCTCATCCACCCGCTCTGGCCGTCATCGCGCAGGTAAAGGTATACATCGTTATAGGGAGAGTTAATATCAGTTCCTAGATGTTGTGGAGGCGACCAGCTGCTGTCAGCCTGCCAGTTGGCACTAAACAGGTCGTAGCCTCCCATGCCGGGATAGCCGTCAGAACTAAAGTACAGGCGCTGCCCGGCAGCATGAAAGAAAGGGGTTAGCTCATCAAAAGGCGTATTCAGTGCCTCTATGGGCGCGGGTTGTCCCCAGGAGGCTCCGACTGCCGGCACCGCTACCTTCCACAAATCAAGCCCGCCGCTACCTCCGGGCCGGTCACTGACGAAGAAAAGCCACTCCTTTCCACGGAGACTGTCCAGGCCGAGTGCTGGCTGCGTAGCGGTAAAACCTGGCAAATTTACGGGAGCGGGCAGCAGTTGGTAATTGTCCTGCCAGCGACCGCGCCGGTCGCGTCCGCGCCAGGCCAGCTGGCATTGAATACCGGCCTTGGAGCTGAACTTGCATACGGTAAAATACAGTCGCTGCCCATCTGCACTGATAGCGGTATGAGCTGTGTGCAATGTGTCCGGGTTGAAAGAACCTCCCATGGGTCGCCCTCTCCCATGCCCTTTTACCATCATCACCTTGGCCTGTTTTCGTGCAGGCCTGTGCTTATCTTTGGGCCAGTCGAATCGATAAGAGCTGTAGTAAAGGCTGTCCGCACGCCAATAAGCGCCAAAATCGGAGAAAGGACTGTTAACCTCGCGACCCAATCGACCCACAATCCATATAGTATCAACACTGTCTCGCGCCTGCATCATCTCACACGATTGCCGGACGAGCCGCAACCGCTGCTGAATCAAGGGGGGAAAAGAGGTTTCTGCCGCCGATAATGCGTGCAACAGCGCGTAAGCCGAGTCGTACAGACCCTGTCCCATGCTGCAGACAGATAGCCACAGGGGGGCTTCCGGAAAGGCAGCGGCTCCCGGTGCATCAATCACCCGCCTAAAATAATCAGCCGCCAGTTCCCAGGCCTGAAATTCCATGGCTGCTTTACCGGCGGCGTACAAGGCAGCGGGATCGGGCCTGCGCTCCAGCGCCTGCTCATAGTAGTACAAAGCGGCGTAGTAATCTTCATCGCGCATGGCTTCTTCCCCCGCGCGATACCAAGCCTGGTAGCTTTGGCCCGACAGCCGGTAGCTGCTGCCAAGGGCAGACAGCACCAAGGCCACAATGATCAGAAGATAGGGCATGACTTGAAGGAGTCGGGTGGGTGCACCCGGTTGATGATGTACTGGAAAGATATCTCAGGTCCCCCCCTACCCTGTGTAGCCACGCGGAATGGAGAGGTGTTTATGTCATAACTCAGGGAGGCTTGCCAACGGGCATTGCCCAGCTGCATGCACAACAGAGCCGCATCGGCCAGCCGATAACCGGCTGCCAGGCTCAGGTATAGTGTTTCGGGCGTTGCTGCAGCGGTAAAGTGGCGTACGCCAATCATGGCCGTGGCTTCCCGGTAAGGGCCCTGTGTCTGTGCCTGCAGCCAGCCCAGCACGTCCTGGCGATCGGTAATTTCCACATTAGCTTGCAGTTGAAGCTTGATGAGCATGGGTCTCACACTAGCTATGTCGCTCCAAAAACCAATTACGGGTTGGTTGAGATGATTGACAGACAGGCCCGCCCAGAGGCGGTCGCGGCGGTTAGTGGGGGTGAAAAAAAGGCCCAGGCCTGCGTGCAGGCTGGCGTAAGAGGTGCTGTTGCGCTCAAAAAATTCTGCTGTCGGGTTGGATGGGTCAAAAAGCTCTCCGTCATACTGATCACCAAGTTGCAGTCGCAACGGGTCAAAAGCACGCTGCCCAAGATCTATCCCCAGGCCTGCCGCAATTTCGTAGTCGCCCAAAGGCAGCCGGTAAGCGGCTCTGCCTCCCACTGTCGTCCAGTTGAGCTGACCATCGCCCGCCTGATCATTCTGAAAGCTAAGCGCCCAGCCCAGCCTGCCTCTTACTCGCATCGGCATGGGCAAGTGACTTTCAACAACGGCTACGAAGCTTCGAAAAGGTACAGGTACCGACTGCCATTGCTGCCTGTAAAGACTGCTGAATCTGATATCACCATCAAAAGCGGCAGACTGTGAAGGATCATGCAGTACCGGCACCACACCCGATTGGGTGAAATGCAGATCCTGTCCAACAACAGTCAGCTGTAGCAGGCAAATAGACAGCAGCAGTAGGCTCGTGCGCATGCTTGGTTCGGAAGGTTTTGGTTTCCTGATGGTTGATCCGGTACTTTTCGACCGATAATTTACAAAGCTTTTCTGATATTGTGACGGCAAAGAAGTAGTTTATGAAAAGAGTAGGCATCACCGGAGGTATAGGTGGCGGTAAATCAACTGTTTGTGTGATTTTTGAACAGCTTGGAATTCCAGTATATTATGCTGACCAGCAAGCCAAATGGCTGATGGTAAACGATGAGACGCTCAGGAGGGCTATCGTATCTTTACTGGGCCCGGACGCCTACCTGCCGCAAGGTCAACTCAACAGTTCATGGATCGCCGGCCGCGTTTTTCAGCAGCCTCCCTTGCTGCAGCAACTGAATGCACTTGTGCACCCCGCTGTAGCTGCGCACAGCGAACAATGGCATTGCCAACAGTCATCAGTACCCTACACTCTCTACGAAGCCGCTTTGCTATACGAAAGCGGGGGCTACAAAAAAATGGACAGCATGATAACGGTTACTGCACCGCTGCCTGTGCGGATAGAGCGCGTAATGCTGCGCGATCGTTGCAGCCGCGAAGAGGTAGAGGCCCGTATCGCGCGGCAGCTGCCGGAAGAAGAAAAGGTAGCCAGGGCAGATTTTGTTATTATCAATGACGGTCAGCAGTCACTGATTGCTCAGGTGCTGCAGGTGCACCACAGTCTCCTTTTTTCGGAAAAGAAAAATGGCCGCCCCGCTTGACGGGGCGACCACGGCTCATGAAGCTTTCATCAACACAATATCATTTCGCTGATTAGTAACCCGGATTTTGCGTGAGCACTCCGTTGCTCAGGTCAATATCATTCTGGGGTATGGGCCAAAGTTCGTGCTTGCCGGCTACAAAGGGTTTGCCCGCTGCCTGCAACACTTCTGCCAGCCGGTTTTGACGCGCCAGGTCAAACCAGCGCCCTTGCTCCATAGCCAGCTCTGACCGGCGCTCGCGCCAGATGCGCTGTCGAAGCTGATCTTTGTTGGTGATGGTCACATTGGGCAATACGTTGGAACCCGCCCGCGCCCGGGCACGAACCTGATTGAGGTAAATGAGCGCCTGGTCCGGTTTGTTGTTTTCGTTGAGTGCTTCTGCCACCATGAGCAATACGTCTGCATAGCGGAGAATCAGAATATTGGCGCCTCCGTTGCCATTGCCTCCTACAGGCAAAGGACGCCATGACTTCTGGTTGTAACGCTCACCAATGATGTCAGGATTGTCAACGATAATAGCCGATCCGTCCGGAAGTACCTCACCCACATAGAGAATGGTCGCTTCCCGGCGAGGATCGCCAGGTTCGTAAGAACTGACAAGGTTATTACTCGGACGATTAAATCCCCAGCCCAGATTGGGGGTTCCGCGCACACCCTGAACTTCAGAATACTGGCTTCCGCCGCCGCCTTGCTCGTAAGAGGCCGCCTGAACTTCAAATAGGCTTTCCTGACTGTTTTCCCCTTCTTCCATAAAAAGGGTCGAATAGTCGGGCCATAAGCTGTACTGCCCGGAGTTGATTACCTCCAACGCATAGCGTTCGGCTTCCGGAAAGTTACCCAAGGTCAGATATACTTTCGCCAACATCCCCTTAGCAGCTCCGCTGGTTGCGCGTCCCAGATCCGAGGGAGTCTGGGCTGAGCGCAGCGGGAGTACTGCCGCTGCATCTTCGAGATCTGCTATGATTTGCTCGTAAATCTTGTCTTTGGGCGTACGGGGAATTTCAAAATTCTCCGGGAATGGCTGGGTAATGAGCGGAAGATCGCCAAACCAGCGGACAAGATTGAAGTAATAATATGCTCGCAGGAACTTGCACTCGCCAATGAGCCGGGCGCGTAGGTTCTCATCCATTTCCGGAACTTTTGGGATGCCGTCAATGGCCAGATTCGCCCGGAATATGCCTGTGTAATAACCTCCCCAAACTGTCTGCGGCGCCAGATTTGTGGCATTGTGTGAAAAATCATCGAGCTCCTGCAAAAAGAATGCATCGGCCGGGAAGCTGCCTTTGTCTGCGTCATCACTGGCTATATCCGTCATGCCAATATAACTGAATACATGCACTTCCCAGTTGCGAAGGTAGTTGTATACCGCATTGGTGGCCAGCACGGCATGTTCTTCATTTTCAAAAAAGTTAGCCAGCGTAAACACCCCCTGCGGCTCGCGGTCGAGCACATCCTGACAGGCAGATAGTAGCAGCGCACTGGCCGTCAGTAAACTCATGGCTATCGGTCGTATATTCATAGCAACTAGCATTGTTATCCGTTATTAAAATTGAACGTCTAAGCCCAGCAGGAAAGTCTTAGCAATGGGGTACTTACCCAAATCAATACCTACGTCGAAAACACTGCTGTTGTAAATCTCTGGCGTGTAACCACTGAATGACTGCCAGGTAAGTACATTATTGCCGCTCGCGTAGATGCGCAGCTGCCCGAGTTTCATTCGTTTGATCAGACGGTCGGGCAGACTGTAGCCCAGCTGTATGTTCCGGAGCCGGAAGAAATCCCCTTTTTCAATAAAACGGGTAGAAAAGGTATCGTAATTGCGACCTGAAGTTGTGACGCGGGGCTCTGTGTTGCTGCTTCCTTCGCCGTTCCAGCGATCCAGATAGGATGCCTCAAAGTTGTAAAGCCCAAAACGCGACGCCCGCTTGGCATTGATCAGCTCATAGCCTGCCTGCCCGACAAAATCAAGTGAGAAGTCAATGCCTCCGAAACTAAAGCCTGCATTGATACCATAAATCATATCAGGGGTTGGATTGCCTATGAGGGTACGGTCAGCCGGGGTGATGCTGCCATCACCGTTGACGTCTCTGAAGCGTATGTCACCCGGCTGCTGCCCCTGCAGAGTTGGAAATTGCGCCAGCTCAGCTTCGTTTTGGAAAATACCATCCGCGATGTAGCCGAAATAACCACCAACCGGATAGCCGGCTCTTGAGTTGGTTCCCAGAATTCCGCTAAAACCAACACCACCGCCAAGCAGGTCGATGCTTTGGGTGCTGACCGCCAAAACTTCGTTGTGAATAAACGAGATTACCGTACCAAAATGATAAGAGAATTTCTCAGAGCTGCGCTCCTGCCAGTCGATTTTTATATCCCAGCCCCGGTTGAGGATACTGGCTACATTCTGAGAAGGAGCATTGGCACCCAGATAGTCAGGAATAGGCACCGCGTACAGAATATCATCAGAAACGCGGCGGTAATAGTCAACTTCAGCCAGCAGCCGGTTGTCTAAAAATCCCATTTCCACACCCAGATCGGTCTGGGTTGTCGTCTCCCAACGCAGGTTGGGGTTGGCCAGCTGTAAGAGGGTGGCACCGTTGTTGAGAAATTCGTCAGGCCCAAAAACAGCGCCCTGGCCTAATTCCACACGTGCCGTATAATCAAAATCACCAATGCGGTCATTTCCTGTTTGTCCCCAGCTAAGACGCAACTTAAGTCGGCTGAAAGGGGCGTCTGCCATGAAAGGCTCATTAGATACATTCCAGCCAAGGGCAAAGGAAGGGAAATACCCATAGCGATTGTTCTCGCCAAAGCGCGACGATCCGTCAACCCGTCCGGAGAGGGTAAGTAGGTATCGATCGCGGAAGGACATATTTACCCGCCCCAGATAAGAGAAAATCCCCCAATTGTCATATGCGTTATTGGCAACTGCATCAGTTCCTTGCTCTCCCGCACTGAGGTAGTGGAAAATATCGCGCTCATCGATAAAGTTTAGTCTGGAAGCTCGCAAAAATTCAGCAAAATTATCCTGTGCTGTAACCCCCGCAAGCGCATTGATTCGCCATTGGCTCCAGCTTCTGTCATAACTAAGCGTATTTTCCCACAACCAGTTGCGACCCCGGTCGTAGCGAACCTCGAGACGGTTGTCGGGGTTTTGCTGGATGGCCGATACGAAGAATACAGGCACAAACGAACGCCCCTCCCGGAGGAAGAAATCAAGTCCTGCACTGCTGCGGAAAGTAAAATGCTTCAGAAAATTGATATTCATATACACATTACCGACAGCCCGGCTGTTGACGTCGTAGTTGTCGTTGAGGGCAATCTGTGCCTCGACGTTGGGTGTTGACGAGGCATCCCCTGTATTCCCGTAGTTGCCAAGGGTGTCAAATACAGGCACAATGGGCGATGATCGAAGTGCCGACAACAGAACATTGGGCCCCAGAGTGTTGTGCGACCGGATCAGGGCTACATTGTGTCCTAGCTGCAGGTAGGGCTTTATTTTGTACTCGTTGTTGATGCGCAGGGACAGGCGGTTGAAATCAGATCCGCGGATGATGCCTTCCTGCCGGTAATAATTGGCACTGACGTTGTAGGTACTGCGTTCACTACCGCCCGTAAAGCTCAGCTGGTGGTTTTGGGTCTGGGCTTGCCTGAAAATGACATCCTGCCAGTCTGTACCTTCTCCATAGCTCTCCGGATTTGGGAAGGGCGCAGGGCGACCTTCGTTGACGGACAGCTCATTGGCCAGTGTTGCATATTCCGTAGCGTTGGCCAGATCAATCTTTCGAATAACCTCTTGTACCCCTGTATAGGTGCTCAACTGAATCTGTCCGTCGCGATCGGCACTGCCCTTGCGAGTTGTGACGATGATAACACCATTGGCTCCGCGCGAGCCGTAGATAGCTGTTGCCGATGCATCTTTGAGTACAGACACATTATCGACATCCTGCGGATTGATGAAAGAAATGTCGTTTACGATCATACCGTCGACAACAAACAGCGGATTGGCGTCCCTGAAAGTTCCGGTACCTCTTACTCTGAAGATGGCATCGTCGCCAGGGGCTCCCGATTGAGGGGTTATCTGCAGGCCCGCCACTTTTCCCTGCAATGCCTGCCCTACCGACTGCGTCGGAATCTTGGTGAGGCTTTCCGATGTTACGGTAGCTACGGAACCGGTGAGATCAGATTTTCGCTGTACACCGTAGCCTACCACGACCACCTGCTGCAGCAGCTCAGCTGCAACCTCCATATTGACATTCAATTGCGTACGGCCGGCAATCGGTACTTCCAGCGTTGCGTAGCCCGTATAGGAAAAAACAAGGGTGTCAGCTGCGCTGCCGGTACCAAGCGAATAGTTGCCATCAATATCTGTAACTGTGCCATTGCTGCTCCCCTTGATGAGGATGTTGACGCCAATGAGTCGCTCAGTGCCTGAGCTCACACTGCCGCTGACAGTGTGCCGCGAAGTATTCTGCGCCTGTATCTGTCCGCTGCTGGCCAGCAGGAACAGGCCATACAACAAATACAGTAAATTATGTTGCTTCATACTTACTTGAATTTACATGGTTAATGAATAGCCGACAGCGGTCATTCGAATCGGATGGTAACAGATTGTGATGCGTTGGAATCACTACCGACAAAAAGTATATACTCACCCGCCTCGGGTGCATAGTTCATATCCGCCCGAAAGAAAGACAGCGTTTCAGCTGTGATGACAAACGTTACTTGTTGAGATTCTCCAGCCTGTAGCTGAATTTTTTGAAAATCTCTGAGTTCGCGCAGCGGACGGGTAACACTGCCTACTTTGTCGCGAACGTATAGCTGCACCGTCTCCTCGCCTGCGCGTTTGCCCGTATTGGTTACAGTGATAGTTAGCTGCAGGCTGTCATTGAGTTTCATGCTGGGTTTATCTATGGCAGCTTGTCCATAGGCAAAGGTGGTGTAGCTCAGGCCATAGCCAAAAGGATAGAGTGGCGTATTGGCCTCATCAAGATACTTGCTGGTATATTTGTTGTTTTCATCTCTTGGTCTGCCGGTGGGTTTGGCAGCATAAAACAGCGGTACCTGTCCTAACGAGCGGGGAAAGGTAATGGGTAGTTTCCCACTGGGATTGTAGTCTCCGAAAAGGACATCTGCAATCGCATTGCCGGCTTCGGTTCCTCCAAACCAAGCCTCCAGTATGGCTGGTGCCTGAGCAGCCAGTTCGGGAATAGCCAGCGGACGGCCGTTCATCAGCACAACTACCACGGGCTTGCCAGTCCGAAGCAGAGCCTGTACCAGCTCGAGTTGTACACCCGGAAGCCTGATGTCTGACCTGCTGGCCGCTTCACCGCTCATCCATTCATGCTCTCCCACAGCGACAACAACAGCATCGCTGATGCGGGCCGCGGCTATTGCTTCTTCAAAACCAGCCTGACTATTACCTGTGACCTCACAGCCTTTTACATAACGAATATCGGTTGTATTGCCGAGCTTATTCTTAATACCCTGCAGCAGCGTAACGACCTCAGCGGCCTTGCCGTCGGCATGCCAGGCGCCTAGCAGATCTGCTTGATTATCAGCTAGAGGGCCTATGACCGCCAATCTGCGCAGGCTGGTGGAGAGCGGGAGCACATTGCGCTCATTTTTTAGCAGTACCATAGATCTGCGGGCCATGTCCCGTGCTTCTGCACGATGAGCCGCAGACAGTATGACTGCCTTTTCCCGATTTTCATCTCCATAGCGATAGGGGTCCTCAAACAGCCCCAGGGCGTATTTCAGCCTGAGCACATTGCGCACAGCTTCGTTGATATGCCTGATGTCGGCTTGTCCTGTTTTTACTTGTTGGCCGAGGTAGTTGTAGAATACTGCGCCCTGCATGTCCATATCCACACCTGCGCGCAATGCCTGCAGGCCTGCGTCTGCATCGTCCGCGGCAGAACCATGCATGACCATTTCATTAATGGATGTATAGTCTGTGACAACAAAGCCTTTAAAACCCCACTCCTCGCGCAAAATATCGCGTAGCAAGTATGCATTGGCAGTCGCCGGGATGCCGTTGAGCTCATTGAAACTGGTCATGATACTGGCTGCACCGGCATCAAGTGCAGCCTTAAATGGCGGCAGATAGGTTTCGCGAAGGACACGGTCGGAAATATCCACAGTATGATAATCCCGACCTGCCTGCGCAGCACCATAGGCAGCATAGTGCTTTACGCAGGAAAGCATGGTATTGGGCAGGCTCAGATCGTCTCCCTGAAATCCCCGCACGCGGGCAACAGCCATGCGGCTGCCCAGATAGACATCTTCACCGCTTCCTTCCATAACCCTGCCCCAGCGAGGATCCCGGGAGATATCCACCATGGGTGCAAACGTCCAATGCAGACCTGCGGCCGTTGATTCTTCAGCAGCAACACGTGCCGCTCGTTCGACAGCTGCCGGATCCCAGCTGGCTGCCTCACCCAAAGAAATAGGAAATATGGTTCGGTAACCGTGTATGACATCGTAACCGAAAAGCAGCGGAATGCCCAGTCGTGTTTGTTCCACAGCCATTCGCTGTAGTTCGCGGTTGTAGGCCGCTGTGTGCGCATTGAAAATAGCCCCCACTTTGCCTTTGGCTACATCATCGCGGTAATCGGTTCGCAGAGTGGGACCGGTTACATCCCAGTCGCTGGTAAACAGCGTCATCTGCCCGATTTTTTCTTCAAGGGTCATGAGCGAAAGCAGGCTGTCAATGAATTGCTCACCCGCGGCATCGGGCAAAAAAGGCTGTGCGCTGAGCAGCGTACTGATACTCATGAGCATCGCAATCAATGCTTGTCTGGTTGTTGTCATTTTTCGTTTTTGTTGACGAACTTAATAAACGTTTGAATATCTTGTAGAAAAGTGGCAGAAAAAGCTGCTGAATTTTTTGCCGCAGGTATACAGACTAGGGAGATGTCTTACCTTCCAGCCAACCACCGCTGAATCCCGCACGTACAAGTCCGCGGCGAATGTATGGATTTTTGCGCATGACTTCCCAAACCAAACCGCTGCGATAGTTTTCCGCCTGAATCAGAATGGGCCCCTGATCAATACCAAGATAATCTATGTCAAACCATCCCTCATCACAACCTTCGCAGTGGGTGTAACTCAGATTATAAGCATCTTTGAAGCCATAGGGTCCAATAAGCTTATCGTAGTGCCTGTTCCACATGTTGGCGAGAGCAGGAAGGCATACTTCCGGCGCAAACGGGATGGAACCACCAGCAGCCGTGGGCGCAAGCGTACCATCATCAATAATTTGCATAGACGCAGCACCTCGGGCTCGGTATGACCAGAACCTGAGTGGTTTACCTTGCCACACTGTGTCCACATCGCGTGGCCCGTCACAGGCAGTGAGCCCCCATTCATCGGGTCCATAACCTACAAATTTCAGAGGGTTGTCTATGCAGTATGCCCGATTGGCAAGGGTAGCTCTGCGGGAGTTTTCGAAATAATCAATGCCTTTCTGGCGCATGTAAGCATCCTGAATACCCCGGAAGTCAATGTACATCTGGCTATATTGATGCCCAAATAACGGGTCAAAGTTTACATGCTCCTGACCGTAGAAATTAGCCCACTCATATGTTTCACACCACAATTCCCAGCTATTATCCGGTATGGGATGTGTGGGTGAACCCATGGCAAGTATGAGCAGGATCATGGCTTCATTGTAGCCATGCCAGTCGGGGTCTATAAATCCACTTTCGGGGTGATAGCCCATCGAAATTCTGCCATCCTTGTTGAGTGCCCAGTCCCACTCTACGCGGCGGTACAAGGAGTCGGCCAAGGAGCGTATCTCCTGCTCGACGGGATTATTGCGGTCGTAGTATGACTGCGCAGAAAGTATGCCGGCCATAAGCAGGCCCGAATCAATCGTGGACAACTCCACATCTTTGAATCGCAGCGCATCATCATTGCGCAGAAAGTGATAAAACAATCCTTTATACCCGCTGACACCACTGGTCTGGGGCCCTTGAGGAAGACTCCACAAAACTCTCAGCGTCTCCAGGGTGCGCTCAGCTCCCTGTTCACGACTAATATAGCCCCTTTCAATACCAATAAAATAAGAGGTAAGTCCAAAACCAGTCGCGGCAATGCTACTGAATGCTTCCGTCGGCCAGCGATCCGGAATCTGATAATTGTTTTTCAGCGCCGTTTCCCAAAAATAGTTGAAGGTGCGTTTCTGCAGCACATCAAGACTGAAGGCTTCTTTTTTGGGTGGTGACAAGGGCGCAGTAATCGTCTGCTGTTGATGGCTCGTACGGCATGAAGAGAGGGAAAGCAGCAGCAAAAGAATGCCTGTTCTACCGAGCATGGGCATGTGATTGGTAGATAAAAGGCAGAGCAAAGCGCTTTTGCGGCCAGAGCCGCAAAAAAAGTGCTTTGCTGCTTTGTATTTCTCCGCCCTGGGCGGAGAAATACAAAACGGCCTTTTATCTCTGCTTAGTAATAAATATTCGATTAATGCTTGACAACGCGTGCATTGGCAATCAGTACACCCTGGTGGTCATAAGCCGCCAAGACATAGATACCCGGAGCCAATCCGGCCAGATCCAGTTGTGTGCTCACGGCACCACCAACGAATCTTACCGTCTCGACCCGCTGACCAAGGCTGTTGAAAATGACACAGTGGTTCAGCTTGCCTGCTGTATCTTCGATCTGAAGCCAGTCCTGAGCCGGGTTAGGCCAAATCCTGAGTTGCTCTACAGCTGTTGGCTCATTGGTATTGACAGCATCGCAGCTTTCGCCGGCTATTACCAGATCGTCAAAGTAGTAGGTCCTCAGCGTTGAAGGAGAGTTGGCAATGTCCATAATCAGGGTTACCCGGGTGTACTGAGCACCATCAGGCAGGTTGGAGAAATTCCAGGTAAGCTCCTGCCACTGGTTAGGCAGGTTGTACTCGGCAAAAACATCACCTGAGCTGGGAGCACCGTCAACACCTTGCTCCATTTTCAAAACCACAGGCGCAGCATGGTCCATCCACACTTTCATGCGCAGGGTCTTGTTTCCGGCCGGCATAGCGATGGGTGCGTCCAGATCAGCAAACATACCTGCCCATACCTGACCACCTGCGGCTTCGCGGAAAACACCCACGGTAGCATCGTTATTGACCGCACTCGGTGCAGGGTTGGGGACGGTGAGGAAGTTGCCCGGACCATCCAGTTCTGCATTGCCGAAGTAGCTCCAGTTCGTGACATTCAGTTCTTCAACATCAAAGTCAACAACACAGGCTGTATAGGGTGCCCGACGCCACTGAATGTCATCGATATAATATTTCACTTCGCTGCTGGGCGTCTGACCTGCATTGAAGAAAATAGCCAGCTTGGGGTGATCTCTTCCCGCCGCCGGGCTAAAGTCAATCTGGTAACGAACCCACTGACCGGCAGCAGTTACTTCCGTAAATACTTCCGCTACCGGAGAGCTCCCCCCTTCCAGTTTGAAGAGCAGCGGAACAATGCTCGGAGACCAGATGCGCACGCTCAGCTGGTTGTAGGTAGACAGGTCGATTGGCTGCGGATACTGAGCTACCAGTGCTGACCAGGCGTCAAGGGCATCGGTATACTCGCCCACTTTCAGACTGGTATTGCCCAGTGATACATCCGGATTGTTAACCACTGCCAGACGGTCTGCATTGGCCACCCAAGGCACGTTGCGCTGGCACTCAAAGTCGTCCACAATGGTGGCAATCGGTTCAACGCCTTCGCAGGGATCAACCGTGCTCTCTCCCTGACGCAGGTTATCAAAGTACCAGGTGGAGGCAGCGGTAGCGCCCGGATCAAACAAAATATTGACCCGCTCAAAGTCCGTAATCGATGAGAAATTGCTGAAATCAAAATTGAGATCAACCCACTCTCCCGTTGCAGGTACTTCTACCGTAACACTTTGTGCTCCCTGCGTAGGGCTCTGGAGTTGCAGTGTGACGGAGGTTCCTCCGGTGGGAGCATGTACACTCAGGTCGAGCTGTGGATTCTCTGAGAGGTCAATGCCTTCCGGTAAAAAGGCCGTGAGGGTGCTGAAAGCCGATGAGCCGCGCACGTAGCGGCCTACGTTGGGGCTGTCATTGATATCATTGGGGTTGGGATTGGCCAGCGGACCCGTATAATTACCGTGGAGAGCAGCGTTGTTGTTGAGAACTCCCCAGCTCAGCCGGGCGCCGTCTTCAAAATCTTCAAGCGGTGCCGGCGCCGGCGCCTGTGTACGCTTAATATCGTCGAGGTAGTAAACATCGCCGGGTTCAGAATCGACACCGGCATTAACAAAGAATACCAGTTTGCGGTAACTGTTGCCGGCCATATCACTAAAATCAATTCCATATTCTAACCAACTTCCGGTAGTCGTCACCTGTGCGTCGCGCTCAACAGGCGCAGAGGCGCCACCTTCCAGCTTGAATTTGAGAACCCCTGTCTTGGGCGCCCACATTTTAATGCTGAAGTAACCCGCTTCTACCAGATTGATGGGGTTTTCATAATCAATGACCAGCGCATGCCAGGGACCGGGGCCGTCTGTGTACTCACCCACGCCCGTACTGGTATTAACACCACTGGGATCAGGATTGGCAACCGCCCGGATATCTTCCCAGCCTGGCTGACCATAAGTAGCATTGCGCTGGCATTCAAAGTCATCAATGATTTGCGGATTGACAGCGGTACCGGCACAAGCACCTGCGGGGTTGGCAACAAGGTTGTCAAACAGGTAAGTATCAGCACTGGTCTCAACACCCGGATCAAAAAACAGGATGACCTTTGTCAGGCCTGTGTTGGCCGCCTGTGCGCTGAAATCAAAAGTGTAGGTCTGCCATGCATTGGTCACCGCAATATTGCGGATGCCCTCAACAGCACCACCGGGGCCTTCCAGCTTGAGCAGAATCTGCGTAGGTGCGCTTGCGTAGATCTGAATAGAAAATTGATTGTTGACAGACAAGTCCATAGCCTGGGGCAGCTCTGCCAGCAGAAGACTGTAGGCATGCGCACCCGATTTTGTGTAAGAACCCGCCCGGGCACTGTTGTTGACAGCATTGGGTGCCGGATTGTCTACAATCCCGGCAAAGGAGCCATCCAGTGCGTTCCAGTTGAGACTGGGGGCAGCTGACTCAAAATCCTCGTAGACAACCTGTCCGAACGACAGCGTTGTGAAGAGGCAGGCGACCAAAAAGAGTAATACTCGATGCATAGGTCCAGATTTTAAAAAAGTTTGCGAATGGTTTGGCTAAGGCTGAGATACCAACAGCGGTTCAACCCAGCTATGTTGCGTTGTTGTAAATAATAGTCCATAGTAGCCCGGTGCGAGTGAGCCGAGGGAAAATGTCCAGTGGTGCTCACCCGCAGCAAGCTGGCCGGCAGGCAGCAGTGTCTTTACTATTCTTCCTTGTATGTCAGTGAGTTGTATCTGTAATTGTTCCGGAGCATCCATTGTCAACTGCATCCGGATGACCTCCGTCGCGGGATTGGGAGAGAACTTGACCTGTGTGACAAGGGGTGAGGGTTCACTCAGGTCGCTGATGACGGTATCGTCCTCAACAAAGCCAACAGCACTGAGCGCCTGCGGAATCTCAGGGTTTTGCATGAATAAATTCCACAGCAGGCCTGAGCGGTGATTTTCAATCATGCAGATAATAGGCCCCTGATCAATGGCCAGGTAACTGTTGGCATACCAGTTGGCACCCAGATTGAATGCATCATAAAACCCATACGGTCCCCACAGCCGCTGACCCAGCTCCCGATAAAAATGTTTGAGCGCCTGCATACTGAAGTTGGGCGTATAGGGCATGGACGAAAGTGCTGCTGTGGGGGCTATGGTTCCATTGTCCAGTTGACTGTTGGCCGGTTCGTGCGCCAGGTAGCCCACGAAGGGGTCATCACTGGCGGTAAGTCCCCAGCAATCCTCGCTATAGCCAACCCGGTTGTAGGGGTTCTGGATACAATGTGCGCGATTGATGAGTGTGTGCATCGTATTGCGAATAAAGTAGTTGGCGTAGGTGTCCCGCTTGTTGCGCGGGTCGAATCCGAGGTAGCTGTAGTGACTAAAGAAAAGCGGCCCCCCGCGGAAAGTGCCAACGCCCAGTGGATATCCATAGTACGACTGACTGGTGGTGTAGCCAGAGCCTGCCCAGCCGCTGTGGTAAAGCTGTGCGGGAATTTTATGGGTAGAAACGGGGGCTGCAATGGCGAGAAGATATATTATTTGAGATTCATTAAATCCACGGATCGGCAGGTTGATGGCAAACTGATGGTTAGGAGACCAATGCCAGTACAGCACATTGTTGACCAGCTTGCGATACCAGTTCCAGTTAACATCTTGCCAGAGCACAGTTATGTCGTCGCGTAAATCGGTTTCCTCCGCATCCGTGGCGTTGAAGTATTGTCGCACACATAACAGACCCTGCATCAGAAAGGCAGTTTCAACCAAATCACCACCATCATCCTGTGCGCTGAAGGGCACTACCTGACCATTGGCACCATTCATCCAGTGGGCAAAAGCACCGCGAAAGCGAGGAGCTGCTTGTAAAAAATTGACCATTTTTCTGACTCGATCGAAGCCCTCCGCCCGACTGACCCAGCCGCGTTCAATGCCTACCAGAATGGCCATCATTCCGAACCCGCTGCCGCCGGTTGTCACGTAAGGCGCATTCAGCCGCTCTCGAATCATCCCAGACACAGGATGGGCGTGCTCCCAAAAATACCGGAAGGTGTAGTATTGCACCATGTCCAGCAAGGCCTCATCACTCATCAGGTAGGTTTCTGCTGTCGCCACTGCAGAGGGAGCGCTCAACTGTCCGCCAGCCTGAGCTCTTATCCGATAGTGCCGACGCTGATTCCATTCGCCCAGAAAGTGATTGTAGCGCGTGTTGAGGGCAGATACAAAAGCTATGGGTGTAAATATTGTGCTATCCGCACTCGCTTCAATGCTGTACCCCTGCAAGCCGGGTTCGGCATTGCGCTCCCAGTTGAGTTCTATGTGATGGTCGTAAGCTGTTGCTACCAATCCCTGCGGAGCATCAACCTGAGCACTCGCAGACACCGGTATGCCCACCAATGAGATAGTAAGACAAAGCAGTGTGCTTAGCAAAGTGGATAGTTGTGTGCGAAAACAGAGGCCGGTTTTACAACAGCACGCCATTTGTCTTGCGCAATAACTTCTGCAATAATTTATCCCCACGAAAATAAAATTTATGTTTTGTTGAATACTCGCCACAATATTGGGAAAAGAATTGAGTAAAATCAATTTTTTTACCTCACCATGACTACGCCAATACCTTAAAATAACTCACCATTAGTTCTTTTTAGAATTTTATTTTATGCATTGATTATTGAAGAACAATTTGTAATGTTGAATAAGTGTCATAAAGTGTTTTTTCGGCCCCGAATACCTTAAATGTTTATGGTAAGTGCTTTGTTGTCTCAAAATAGACAGCTGAAAATTGATGGCAAGGACGTATCTTCGCAGCCAATGAGATTTGCTTGGTATATAGCCAGACGGGTAGCTACTGCAGGGCAGCAGTCATTCTCCAGATTCATCCTGCGGAATGCTGTTATCGCTGTTGCATTGAGTGTAAGTGTGATGATAGGTGCCAGTGCCCTGATAGCAGGGTTCAAGCGTGAAATATCTGCCAAGGTCTTTGGTTTCTGGGGGCATATTCACATAACAGATCCCAACCAAAGTCGTTCTTTGACAGAGCCTTTCCCCATTGATAAAAACCAGCCATTTTATCCAATTCTCCCGGGTTTACGGTCGCTGACATACAGCGCAGGTCTGGTGGGTATGCAGCCGGAAGACAAGCAACTGAAGACGAAGGGTGGTATCCGGCACATACAGGTGTACGCCGTCAAACCCGGGATCATCAAATCAAAGGAGGAGATAGAAGGTATTTTGCTCAAGGGGGTTGATCGGGATTTTGACTGGTCCTTCCTGCAAAAATACCTCGTCAACGGCAAGGTAGTCAGTTTACCTGCTGACGGTATGTCGAGGGATGTACTCATCTCACAAGCCACAGCAGATCGCCTGCGGGTAAGCACAGGAGATAAATTCGACGTTCATTTTGTGGAGGGCGGTCAGCAACTTCGGCGAAGATTTATGGTCTCCGGCATCTACAAAACCGGACTGGAGGAGTATGACCGCAAGTTTGCTTTGGTAGATATACGCCAGATACAACAACTGATGCGCTGGGACAGCAATCAGGTGAGTGGGTTCGAGGTATTTGTAGATGACATCCGCGATCTCACGCCCTGGGCAGCACATATTTATTTCGAAATGCTTCCCGCCCATCTCTATGCAGAGACAATTCGCCAAAAGCTGCCAGAAATCTTTGAGTGGCTTGATTTGCTCAATGTCAACGAAATGGTAATTTTGTCGCTCATGGTTATTGTTGCTGTCATCAATATGATTACGGCATTGCTCATCCTTATTCTCGAGCGTACCAACATGATCGGCACGCTCAAGGCACTGGGTGCCGGCAACTGGAGTATTCGATGGGTATTTTTGTATTATGCCGGTTACATACTGTTGCTGGGGCTGTTTTTTGGCAATCTGGCGGGCCTGGGCTTCTGCTGGCTGCAACAGGAGTTCTCTCTGATACAACTGGATGAAACAAAATACTATTTGTCGGTAGCTCCTGTTCATGTCGACTGGCGGTGGCTGTTACTCTTAAACGCGGGTACTTTGGTAATTACCATGCTCTTTTTGATTGCGCCATCCTACCTGATCAGTCGTATTGACCCGGTCAAGGCGATACGTTTTGCCTGATCCTGCCAGCTTATCCACAAAATGAATAATAGGAAATGGTAAGTATCATCATGGGATCTGATTCAGATCTGCCGGTCATGAAGCCGGCTGCAGAATTTCTCGAGCGATTGGGAATTACTACCGAACTTTCCATCGTATCCGCTCACCGTACGCCTGAGCTCATGCTGCAGTTTGCCAAAAATGCACACCTGCGTGGGGTA
>JAUMBM010000141.1:0-2346 GCA_032115735.1 Saprospiraceae bacterium | reverse complement strand
CGCACATTAGCCCGAATTTTGATCCGTCAACAGCAATGTTATGGAGGATCCACAACTAGGTCTTAAGGAAAACTGGAAACAATTTAGTTTATTACTGATAATCAATGCTTTTATAGGCGGCATGGTTGGCCTGGAGCGCTCCATCTTTCCTCAATTTGCAGAAACACAATTTGGTATCAGCTCCCATACAGCCATCCTTTCCTTTATCATGGCATTTGGACTGGCCAAAGCCATCGCCAATTACTACACTGGTCGATTGGCCAATCGCTTTGGTCGCAAGCAGTTGCTGGTAGCAGGCTGGTTGGTAGCGCTGCCCGTACCCCTGCTCCTCATCTGTGCCAACAGCTGGAACTGGGTCATTGCCGCCAATATTTTGCTGGGAGTCAGCCAGGGACTGAGCTGGAGTAGTACGGTAGTCATGAAAATCGATCTGGTAGGCGAGAAGGATCGAGGGCTGGCTATGGGACTCAACGAGTTTGCCGGCTACCTCGCAGTTGGCCTGGTAGCTTTTTTGAGTGCCTACATCGCCAGCCACTATGGCATCACACCCTATCCCTTTTACCTCGGCATAGCAATCACCATAGTCGGCTTAGTGCTTTCTCTTGGTTGGGTGAAGGATACACGCCCCCATGCACAAAAAGAAAGCAAGACCAACCTAAGCCCTTCTCTGGGCAATGTTTTTCGAGAAACAAGCTTTTACAACAAAACCCTGAGTGCCGTTACCCAGGCTGGCTTTGTCAACAACCTCAACGATGGTATGATTTGGGGACTGCTGCCCATACTTCTTATCGAATTGGGCTATAGTCAGACACATACGGGCGTTATAACAGCGATTTATCCGGCCATCTGGGGTATAGGCCAGCTGTTTACCGGCAAGATGTCGGACCTCTACAGCCACAAAAAAATGTTGTTTTGGGGCATGCTCCTGCAGGGAGCGGCCATCCTGTGCATGGCTGCCAGCAACCACTTCGTGCTGCTAGCCAGCCTGTCGGCCCTGCTGGGCATAGGTACAGCTTTGGTATACCCGACTTTTCTGGCGGTCATTGCTCAGGCGACCAACCCGCCACAGCGGGCAGAAAGCATAGGTACTTTCAGGCTGTGGCGGGATTTAGGGTATGTGTTTGGTGCCCTGCTCTCAGGCATTGCCGCAGATCTTTTAGGACTGCCCTCCG
Organism: Saprospiraceae bacterium; assembly: GCA_032115735.1. Taxonomy (GTDB): domain Bacteria; phylum Bacteroidota; class Bacteroidia; order Chitinophagales; family Saprospiraceae; genus JAUMBM01. Next base: position 1,174 of record JAUMBM010000141.1, on the reverse strand, counting down.
CTGTAGCGCTCATCGGTGCGCTCACGGTCGTTTCTGCACTCATCATACAGTGGCGTATGCCGAGTACAGTCGTCCGTAGCCCGTCAAAATCTACAATCAGCGCCAGTCTTTAGCCACTACATCGCCAGAACCGTTAATGCGGGAATTGATACGCGGGCTGCCGGAATAGTAAACATTGCCGGAACCGGTCGAAGTCACCTGCAGAAAGTCTGCAACATTGACCTCACAATTGCCCGAGCCACTGATTGTCACCTGCGCCTCCGTCGACACCAGACCAAAGGCATCGATATGACCAGAGCCGCTGATAAACCCCTCAAAATTTTGCGCCTTGCCCTTCAGCGCAATACCACCGGAGCCGCTGATGAAAGCCATAGCTGACGTAGCCTCCAGCGTCGCCTGTATATCCCCCGAACCGCTGATTATAAGCTTAACAGCCTCCTCCGCCAGTATGGGTGTTTCCGCACGCAAATTGCCGGAGCCACTCACCGCCAGCATTTTTAGGTCAACCATCGTGATATAGACATTCAGGCGGCCATAATCCCGTACGTTTTCTGTAAAATTGATCCTCCAGTTACCATTACTGACATCTTTGCTGAGCAGTTCGATGATATTGGCCTGCGCCTCGACTTCCACAGATTGGCTGCTGCCCTGCCGCACGTATACATTACCTGATACGGCCAGGTCGATACCACTTATGGCTGGCAGGTCCAGCGATTTTCGCACCAATGGGCCCTCACCGCTACTCCCCCTGTTCGTTCCCCATCGCTGTGCGCTCAACGGCAACAGCATAGCAACAGATAAAACCATTGCCAACAGATACTTAGCCTTCTTCATGCCTGATTGTTTGTTTGTAAAAGTAAAGCCCGCCCGGAAAAGCCAAGCTGCCCGGCAGGTATGCTACATTCTACAGTGTAAGGACGAGGCTCGGGGGAAAAGGTTGCAGATAAAAGAATACTTTTTGGCGGCCCGGGCCGCCAAAAAATATCTCCCACAAGCAGCTGATACCTGATTGTTGAAAAAACAAGTAGCCGCTGCTGGTGCCATGGTTTGTTTCGCTGTCATCAGAAAAATCTCCCCAGCCGGCTTTACTCCCACCCGACGATTTTTTTCACTTGACAACAGTCCGTCCGGGTTTCCATACGCCGACGCATCAGGCAGGAATCAGGATAGGGAG
>JAUMBM010000140.1:0-3220 GCA_032115735.1 Saprospiraceae bacterium | reverse complement strand
CTTTGTTGTCTTCAACGGGCCAGTTGGCGACAGTGAAGGTATGCTCATCGTTGACGGCTGAAACGCTAAACGCCTGTATATCCTCCCCTACAACAATGCGAACCTCATCGCCAACCGACAGTCCGTGTGCCTTGAGCAATTGCAGGCTTGCATACCCATTCTTTATTTCTACAAGCTCCGGCCAGGCGTATATATTCGGAATAAAATTAGCTGATTGGGAGACAGCTTCCGGATACACCTGCTCAACCTGCTGTGCAATAAAACCTTTCACATTACCCGTGCCATTGGCCAGCGTATCTATATGCACATAGTCAGTGACCTGCAGATTCATCAGCCTGGCCAAGTCCGAGGCACCGCTGCTGATGCGCAGATTGTGCTTGATACGAGCATCGGAATAGTTAATAAAACCATTCGCTGCCACATTTTGGTTTGCTTCTAATGAAACACCATGACCTTGATTAATGTAAGGAACAAATGCAGTGCCTTCTTGCCAACGCACGTGAATGTTAGTGTATACACGACCTAAACCTCCATAAGCTTGAATCATTTTGAAAAACTGCGTAGAACCACCATACAGGGCAATGTGCTGATCCTGGTTCCTACGCAAAATTAAATCGGTATTTCCCCCCGAAGTGATAGATCCTGGTGTGACGATCAGTTGTGTTCCAATTTCTGTACCTTCTTGGGCGGAAATAGACAGCAGGCCATTCGTATTATGAACAACCCCTGCCAATCTGTCACCTGTCCTCAAATACAGGATAGCAGCATGGGATGCAGAAGAGCTAATCAATTGCATAGCAGCGCGATCAGACTCGGATATATGCAGACCTGCGTTGGGATCCGGCGACAGAGTACCCACACCGACCGTCCCCTGTGAAGGAAACCTATTGTGCGTCCCCACCAATGACTGAGCCGACTCGGCCGTCTGCGCCGTCTGCGCCGTCTGCGCATAATTGGAAGCAAAAGTATAAGGCGCGTAGGTCATGCGCGTACGAGGGTTGAGCTCAAAATTGCCTACTTTCAGTCCGAGGTAGAGAGTGGTACCAAAATCCGAGCCCTCGAGTGGTGTTACACTCCCGAGGTAGTGGCTGTAAATACCTCCGATCACTTCTACGGGTGCTTCTTCCTGCCAGACCGGGGTACCCCCGGTTTCCTGATTAAAAAGGCGAAAAGTCACGGTGTATACGCCATCCGACACCGAAGCACCGTTGGCATCCTTGAGTGTACCCTGAACACTGAGCGTAGGTAAGTCCTGTGCACTGAGAGCAATGGTAGTCAGAAACATCATTAGCAGCAGTAAGCAGCGCTGAATCAGATTTTTCATAAATTAAATTTTTGAAAATATTAGTATAGTTAATGAAATTATTGGCGACTGACCGTCCGACACGTTTTGGCTGCTACCAAGCAGTTGTGACGCCGGACGCAGCAAGTGCTCAGGAATTCTGACCCTCAGCCCGAACCCTGCTGAAACACTGCTTTTCAAAACAAAACCACATGAAAACCAAATAATTAATTTTCTACAAACACAAATTCTCTGCATATTTCCTTTCCTCATCAGCACTTTACTTACACGCCACAAAGCTACCTAAGCCAAAAACGGCAGTCAATACCATGTTTATAGTATACGCCGCCACCCGGCGGCTGTAAACAGACGGCTCACGCAGCCTTTCACAAGCCCCGTGCAGGCAGGCAGGCGCAAAGAAATCCCTCCCAAAGGCGCTGCAATCCGATACTATTGCTATCTTGTATGCCTGAATTCACCATATCTTGCCTCATATGCAGCAACAACCATATCCCCACCTCCTCGCGCCCCTGGACCTGGGCTTCACCCGCCTGCCCAACCGCGTGCTGATGGGCTCCATGCACACGGGCCTGGAGGAAAGCAAAGACGGCTTTCGGCAGCTGGCTGCCTATTTTGCCGAGCGCGCCCGCGGCGGCGTAGGCCTGATGGTCACCGGCGGCATTGCCCCCAACCGCGCCGGCTGGGTGGCGCCTTTTTCCGCCCGCCTGACGACCAGTGCGCAGGCCGGCAAGCACCGGCAGGTGACGGCGGCCGTGCACGACGAGGGTGGCAAAATCTGTATGCAGATCCTGCATACAGGCCGCTACGGCTACCACCCTTTTGCGGTAGCCCCCTCCCCGCTGCGCTCGCCCATCACGCCCTTCAAGCCCTGGGAGCTGAGCAAAAAGGGCATTGAGCAGACTATACAGGATTTTGTGCGCTGCGCCAGCCTTGCGCGCGAGGCGGGCTACGACGGGGTCGAAATCATGGGCAGCGAGGGCTACCTCATCAACCAGTTTATCGCCCTGCGCACCAACCAGCGCACCGACGAATGGGGTGGCAGCTACGAAAATCGCATACGACTGGCGGTGGAGATCGTGCGCCGCAGCCGCCAGGCTGTAGGCCCCGATTTTATCATCATCTTCCGGTTGTCGATGCTCGACCTGGTGGAAGGCGGCAGTAGTTGGGAGGAAGTAGTGCAGCTCGCTAAGGCCATAGAGGCGGCGGGGGCCACCCTGATCAATACGGGCATTGGCTGGCATGAGGCCCGCGTGCCGACCATCGCTACCCTGGTACCGCGGGCAGGTTTTGCCTGGGTGACCCGGAAGATGATGGGTGAAGTGGGCATCCCGCTCATCACCACCAACCGCATCAATACGCCGGAAGTGGCTGAGCGGCTGCTGGCGGAGGGCTATGCCGACATGGTTTCCATGGCGCGGCCGCTGCTGGCCGACCCTGCCTTTGTGGCCAAGGCGGCGGCGGGCAGGGCGCAGGAAATTAACACCTGCATTGCCTGCAACCAGGCCTGCCTCGACCATGCTTTTGATAATAAGACGGTCTCCTGCCTCGTCAATCCGCGCGCGGGGCGCGAGCTGCAATTTGGGTTGCTGCCTGCGGCCAAAAAGCGCCGCATAGCCGTGGCCGGTGCGGGCCCCGGCGGGCTCGCCTTTGCCGTTACGGCAGCCGAGCGCGGCCACGAGGTCGAGCTGTTTGAGGCGGGCGATGCCATCGGCGGGCAGTTTCTGATGGCGAAAGAAATTCCCGGCAAAGAGGAGTATGGCGAGACGATCAGGTATTATGGCGAGATGATCCGCAAGCTGGGGGTAGGGCTGCGGCTGGGTACGCCTTTCACGCCGGCGCTGGCGGCGGCAGGCCGCTATGACGAGATTGTGCTGGCTACGGGCGTCAGCGCCCGGCGGCCGGCCATTGAGGGCATCG
>JAUMBM010000139.1:0-5732 GCA_032115735.1 Saprospiraceae bacterium | reverse complement strand
CCGTTTGGCATGTGGATATAGACCTACAGGTTTGGGTGCGCCGCTGGCATGTATACTTTGCTGGCTCATAACGTTTCTTATTAAATTGATAGAAAGCAATGCAAAAGTATACAAATGCCGGGAGTCAATTAAAAACAATTGCAGATGCTGTCCGCAAAGTCATACGGGCAGCTTATCTTTGCGGACAATTTAGCCAACCGCCAGGCTCTGGCTCAAAATTGTTGCAATGCCCAAAGATGCATCGATCCGGTCCGTACTTATTATAGGAAGTGGACCTATCATTATCGGTCAAGCCTGTGAGTTTGACTATTCAGGAAGCCAGGCTGCCCGCTCACTCCGGGAGGAAGGCATAGAGGTCACCCTCATCAACAGCAATCCGGCAACTATCATGACGGACCCTGTCACAGCCGACAACATTTATTTGTTGCCACTGACGGTAGAAAGTCTCGAACAGATTTTGCAGGAAAGACAAATTGACGCGGTACTCCCCACGATGGGCGGACAGACGGCGCTCAATCTCGCTATTGAAGCAGGGCAGCGCGGTGTGTGGGATCGTTTCAATATCAGGATGATAGGTGTAGACCTCAATGCCATTGAGCTCACGGAGAATCGCGAGGCTTTCCGGCTTCACATGATCAAAAATGGTCTGGCGGTCGCCCCCTCCCGCATCGCTAATTCTTTTCTGGAAGGTAAAGAAGCGGCTCAGGATATCGGCTTCCCCTTGGTGATACGGCCATCCTATACCCTTGGGGGTACCGGTGCAGCCTTTGTGCATCAAGCGGCTACGTTCGATGACTTGTTGCGCCGGGGACTCAATCTGAGTCCCACACACGAGGTGTTGGTAGAGAAAGCTGTACTGGGGTGGAAAGAGTTTGAGCTGGAATTGCTGCGGGATGCCAGTGATAATGTGGTCATTATCTGCACTGTTGAAAATCTTGATCCGATGGGTATCCACACGGGAGACTCCATCACGGTTGCTCCGGCCATGACACTGAGCGACACGGCCTATCAGGAGATGAGGGATCAGGCCATCAGGGCCATGCGTTCTTTAGGCAATTTTGCAGGTGGCTGCAATATCCAGTTTGCACTCAATCCCGAGACCGAAGAGCTGATTGTCATTGAGATCAATCCCCGCGTAAGCCGCTCATCAGCGCTGGCCAGCAAAGCAACAGGCTATCCAATCGCCAAAATTTCGGCTAAGTTGGCCATTGGCTATACGCTTGATGAACTCAAAAACCAGATTACCAAAACGACCTCGGCTTATTTCGAGCCTACGCTCGACTATGTAGTTGTAAAAATGCCGCGCTGGAACTTCGAAAAATTTCAGGGCGCGGATCATCAGCTGGGACTTCAGATGAAGTCAGTCGGTGAAGTGATGGCTATTGGGCGCAACTTCCTGGAAGCGCTCCAAAAGGCTTGCCAGAGTCTTGAAAATGGACGAAGCGGTCTTGGTGCCGATCTGAAAGAATGGATTCGCACCGAAGATATTCTCGAACGACTGGAGAAAGCCAGCGATGACCGTATATTCCGGGTAAAAGATGCTCTCCGGCTAGGTGTTCCGTCCTCAACCGTTCACAAATTAACAAAGATAGACCCTTGGTTTATCAAGCAGATTAAGCGGTTGGTAAAGATGGAGGAGCAGCTGATGCGCTACAATGTGCCTGAGGATATTCCGGCAGATTTCATGCGTCAGCTCAAAGAGGTAGGCTATGCAGATGCCCAGATTGCATGGGTGATGCGCGTAAGGGAAAGCGAGGTGAATTGCTACCGGCAAAAGCTTGGCATCAGGCGTACCTATAAGATGGTCGATACCTGCGCTGCAGAATTCGAGGCCAAAACACCTTACTATTACTCCACCTTCGATAAAGAAAACGAGAGTATTCCTTCCGACAGGAAGAAGATCGTAATTTTGGGCAGTGGCCCCAATCGCATTGGTCAGGGTATTGAATTTGATTACTGCTGCGTCCATGGGTTGCTTGCTATAAAAGAAGTTGGCTATGAGTCAATTATGGTAAACTGCAATCCCGAGACGGTTTCCACCGATTTTGATGTAGCAGATAAGCTCTACTTTGAGCCCGTTTATTGGGAGCATTTGGAAGAGATTCTTGCACTTGAAAAGCCTGACGGTGTCATCGTTCAGTTGGGAGGACAAACAGCGCTAAAGTTGGCCAAAACACTCCATGAAAGGGGAGTCCCCATCATCGGGACCAGTTTTCCGGATATGGACATGGCAGAGGATCGGGGTGCTTTTTCCAACCTGCTCAAAGAGCTGGGCATACCTTATCCTGAGTACGGAGTTGCAGAAGACACTGATGAAGCGCTTACCATTGCCAACGAAGTTGGGTACCCTGTGCTTGTCCGCCCCAGCTATGTACTCGGCGGCCAGTTTATGCGCATTGTCATCAACAATGAAGAGCTGGAGCGGCAAGTACTCACCATTTTCAAGCATCTGCCCGAAAACAGGGTGCTGATTGACCACTTTCTCGAGAGAGCCAAAGAGGCAGAGATCGATGCTATCTGTGACGGTGAGCAGGTACACATTATGGGGATTATGGAGCACATTGAGCCTGCCGGTATCCACTCGGGAGACTCATCGGCCGTACTCCCTACCTACAGCTTGTCGGTTGATGCCATCAATACAATGGTTGACTATACGGAAAAACTGGCAAAAGCATTGAATATTAAAGGATTGATAAATGTCCAGTTTGCCATCCGCCCGGGTAAAGACGGCAACCCTGATCAGGTGTATGTCATAGAGGCTAATCCTCGTGCCAGCCGTACGACGCCTTTTATAGCGAAGGCCTACAAGGTTCCTTATCTGCAGATTGCAACCAAGATTATGCTGGGGACCCACAAGTTGAGTGATTTCAACATCCAGCCCCAGCCGAGTGGTTATGCAATTAAGGTACCGGTATTCAGTTTTGACAAATTTCCCAACGTCAATAAAGATCTTGGTCCCGAGATGAAAAGTACCGGCGAAGCAATCCGGTTTATCAAGGATTTGTCGGATCCTTTCTTCAGGGAGCTCGACCGCCAGCGTTACATGTACCTGACCCGATAGGGGGGGAGTGTTTTGGGTAAAAAAAGCCCCCGGCAGCCTGAGCTGTCGGGGGCTTTTTTTTTAGCCAGCCGCCGGAGGCTGTGGAGGTCTGTTGCCCCGCCCGCGCCGATTATTTTTTCGGCGATTGCCGCCCGATCCGGCAGGCCTGTTTCTGGCCTCGGCAGCCGCTGAAGACGCCGGCTGCTGCGGGGCAGTTGCCGGCGGTTTGGCCGGTGGATTTACTGGTGGGTTCACCGGTTTGCCTGCTGTTGGCGCTGGTACCGGCTGCTGCGGAGCGGTGTCGGCCGGCCGCTCGCGTTGTTCGTTTTTGCGGGGCTGGTTTCGCTGATCCTTCATCTTTTTCTCATGCCGCGGAGCCTGGTGACTTGGCAGGGGCTTTCCTTCTTCCCTTTTTCGTGAAAAATCGGGCTGCCTGCGCGCAGCAGCATCAGCTGCTGGCGCAGTACGTGCAGCTGCGTCAGCACCCTCGTTACCGCGTTTTTTCCTGCGTTTTTTCCTGCGTTCCTCAGCCGGCAGCTCAATGAAGCCTGTTACATCCTCATAATCGGGCTCAGCATCGTGGTCTGTCACAATTTCTGCTACGAGCTCATTTAGATCGACCGTTTTCTTTCCTTCCTTATTGAGCGCCTGAATTTCCCATACCTGAGCGACGGTCAGTGGGAAAAGCTTTCCTTTGGATGAACCATCCTGATAGGTATAGAACATCAACTGCTTGAAAATATCTGTTTTCACGAGGATGGCGACGCCCACCTCCGTCTGAAGTCGATCGGCCTTATCGGGGAAAGATTCCAGCGTATCGAGGTAGGTATCCAATTCGTAATTGAGGCAACACTTCAGGCGGCCGCATTGACCCGACAGTTTAGATTGATTGATAGCCAGATTTTGATAGCGAGCCGCGCCCGTAGAAACGGATTTGAAATCGGTGAGCCAGGTGGAACAACACAGTTCACGGCCACAGGAACCCAGGCCACCTATCCGTGCAGACTCCTGACGAGCTCCGATCTGCCGCATCTCTATTTTAACACGAAATTCCTTGGCGTACTGCCGGATGAGCTCCCTGAAATCTACACGCCCATTGGCTGTGTAGAAAAAAGTAGCTTTTCTTTTATCCCCCTGAAATTCAACATCTCCAATTTTCATATCCAACCCCAGAGAACGCGCGATGGCACGAGCCTGGACCATGGTTGGCTGTTCCATGTCCCGCGCCTCCTGCAGGCGCTCCAAGTCCCTTTCATTGGCTTTCCTCACGACCTCCTGGAGGACATTATCCGGATTGATACGGCGTTTCTTCATCTGAAGTCGTACCAACTCACCAGAAAGGTTGACTCGTCCTATATCGAAGCCGCCGCCGACATCTACAACCACCATCTCAGTGGGCGTTGGGCGGTAATGTACGCCCGACCGAAAAAATGCTTTGCGGGCACCATTTTTGAAGCTGACTTCGACAAAGTCGAAAGGATCTGTATCTACGATATCGAGCTGCGACAACCAGTCAAAAGTATTCATGCGGTTACAACCGCCTGTTTTACAACCACCTGAACAACCGCCGCTACTTCCACAACCACCACCAACACTACATCCTGTACATCCCATACAATCATTTTATTTAGAGCACCCGGGGTGCAGCTGTTAAAAAATCAGAGGCCGTCACCATGCGTATGCAACCTCCTGAGCAGTGAAGCAAAACACATAAGAAGACAAGCTTCATTATGCCGCCAAAGGCTGTCGATTGAGCAATATTTGGTGCAGCTGTATGCTGGCATCCAAAAAAAGTATTTTAGGGTTTGCATTGCGTTCAACATGATAAATGCAGGTATCCAGCACATGAACGATAGCATCGAGTTGTTCGAGTCCGATCAGTGCTGCCATTTTAGTAGCTGTCTCAGTTTCTTTGGGAAGCAGCCTTACACGCTGTCCGGATCCGCTGTATTTGAGCGCCAGAAACTCCCGCCAGAAGTGCAGGGCATACCGCAGAAAGTGCTTCTGATTTTCTCTGCCGGTCTCAGCAAATTGTTCCACCCAGACAGTTAGTTCTGTAGGCCTACCTTTGTAGCATATACGCATCCAGCTCAGAAAACGATCGCTGTGGTCGGCATCGTGTGTACCTGCCAACTTAATTGCCTCATTGTAATTACCACCGGCAAGCTGTGCTACTGCGGAGGCTTTGTCGACAGGCATCGAGAATTTGTCCACCAACTGACTGCTGATTTCCTGATCTGACAGTGGACTTACTTTCACGAGCTGACATCGGGATAAGATCGTCGTCAGTATGAGCTCCTGATTTTCTGCAATCAGCAGGAAAATGGTATTATCGGGGGGCTCTTCGATCAATTTGAGCAGTCGGTTACCTTCATTTCCCAGATATTCCGGAAGCCACAACATCAGCACTTTCCATTCACTTTCGTAAGGCTTCAGGCTCAGTTTACGCACGATATGCACACATTCTTCGCGGGTGATGTTACCTTGCTTGTTATCGGCACCAATTCGTTGCAGCCAGTCGTTGGCTTCCATATACGGAGCTGTGGCCAGCGCTTCCCGCCATTTCGGCAGGAAGGCGTCACTGGTCATTTTGCTGCCGACTGTTGGGAATGAAAAGTGAAGATCGGGATGTACCCCTTTGGAGGCCTTCAGACAGCTGGGGCAATGTCCGCAGGCATCGTCGCTGCTTCTG
>JAUMBM010000138.1:0-3794 GCA_032115735.1 Saprospiraceae bacterium | reverse complement strand
AGACCCCCAAGGATGGGGGGCTGCTGGTTGCCAAGTACGGTAAAGGCTACTATGTATATACAGGGCTGGCCTTTTTCAGGCAGCTACCTGCGGGTGTGCCTGGTGCCTTCCGGTTTTTTGCCAATTTGTTGAGTTTAAAGCAGTAAGTACCTATAGGGGGTGGGTGCTGCCGGCCGCTTTTGCGGCTGGCAGCACCTATTTTTTTCCAAAAACCCTACGCCCCCACAGCAGCACCTGAAAGCCGTAGACACTCAGCCAGTACACCATGGCGGCGAAGGTAAGTGCCCCAATGCCCACGTGTAGTTTGACTGAGCGCAAATCGCTGGAGAAGAATTCATAGGCGACAAAATCGAAGATAACGAACAGGGCGTGAGCGGCGAAGAGCAAGCCCATAGCCTTGAGCAGCTTACGCAGGTACCAGAACTGCTTGCATTCGAGCAGACTGGCAGGTTGTTGCCGACGCTGAAGGAGGTAGCGCCAGGCGAAAAACAAGTAGGCTACAAACAGAGACAGGTAGAGAGCCTGCTCGAGTGCTCCGTAGAATGGGTTATAGAAGGAGCGGTCGAACTGAAGTTTGGTATTTTTATCGAGCAAGAACACCTGCCACATGTAGATCCACTGCAGTAGTGGCAGGATGAGGTGCTTGCTGTCTGAGCTTTTGAATTGATAAGCGGGATAGAGATTGCATTTGACGTAGAAGAACAACAGGGGTCCAAAAGCGTGGGTAAAATAGATAGGGAAAAACTTGTATTGCGGAAAAAAGCCGTAAAAATTGCTCAGGATAAGGATATTGTGGAGTAGGGTGAAGCTAAAAGAGATAAGCAGAAGTGCGTAGAGTGTATTGGTTCTGGACTGGCCTGAGCGTTTGAAGAAGTGCAGGCTGCCGACGGACAGCCCCCCTAGCACACCCATGATCATGGCGGCCATGAGCAGGAAGAAAGGAAGGGTGTGTGCAGTCTGCCAAATCATCAGTTGCAAGCTTCTTTGAAGTCAAAGGTAATCCATTCGGTGATTTAATTCAACTTTGGCGATACTGCTTTGTTCTTCATGCAGCCAATGGAGATGACAGCGGGCGTAAGGCTGGTGTCAGGTTCCGCTATAGTTCAGGTAATAAATATTGCAACAATGGCTTCATTCTGGCAGCAGATAACGCAGCTTTTTCAGTCAGCAGCCTCCAGTACACCGGAGCAACCGGTGGTACATGAACTATTGGTGCGTGATGAGCGGGTGCTGGAAGATTACAACAAATGGAAGCAGTCGTTGGTACTTAGGAGGTTGCTAAACTGGCTGGGGGATCAATATGCTATTTATTGTGTTTTGCCACAGGACATTGATCAGGGGCTTGATTTTTTGAATACTCCCTCCAGTCAGGGCTTTGTAGTTTACTTTAACAGGACCAATTATTCTCTTCGGGAGACGAGTCATTTTTTTGACTACCTCAAGGAGCGCGTATTAACGCTCGACTATAAGTCCCAGTTGTCAGATGTAAAGACCTATATGCGGGCTGAGCAGGTGGAGACCACCGAGCGACACTACCTGAAACCCCGGCCAAAATTTGATACAGCCGGCTGTATGCTACAGCAGTTTGGCAATATCCTTATAGAGCTGGTTATCAGAGATGGCAAGCCCCAGCAGCTTCGTTTTCAGGCGACGACCTACCGCGATCACAACTACCTGCCGCCGGCATCCTTCCGCGAGTTGATGCAGCTACTGCTGGATTAGTTATTGCCGGGGCTGTGCTGATAAGAGAGTGTTAAAGAGTATTAAAATCGGGTTAAACTACAGGTGTTGGCTCATCATTTAGCCTTGTTCAGGCGTTTTTCGTCAAAAGAGATAGATATGAGAACGCGTTTCTTTACATGGGGCTACTGGATTGTACTGGTGGCGGCGTTGGCGGCAGGCGGTGGCTGTTCGCCCAGACTTACCCCTTTCACGCAAAAGCTGTATGAGGACAACAACTGGACGGAGCGCGATCTGAAGCGCATACAGTTTTACTTATCAGACAACATTGTGTTGCGGCGCGAGATAGGCGGGGGCAGTGCAGAGATAAACAAGGGGAAGATCAGGGTGGTTGATGGTCGTCGGATTGCGGAGGTAGTTATTCGCCGGGGGACGCCGGGCGTATTTGTATTTAGTCCCAAGGAAAATCGATTTGCTGTCAGCTTTGAAACGGGAGACGATCGTTACCTGATTTTTGGGCCCAACCCTTCTTACAGAGAGCGTTATACGTTGTTGGCCAGCGACTGGGAGCGCAACCAGGGTACGGTGACTTATGATGGTCGTCAGTGGCAGGTAGGCAGCAGTGCGGCCTATGCGACGTTGATGGTCAATCTGCGTCGAATGCAGGAGGTTGAGGTTAACAAACGGGAAGCGGAGGGCAGGAAGATCAACTAAAAGTGTTCATCGGCGTGCTTTAAAAAAAGCGGTCATCAGTGCTGCGCAATCCTCGTGCAGGACACCAAATTCTACCTTTGTTTTAGGGTGCAGGAGTGCTTTGCCGAAGCGCATGAATCCCCTTTTGTCATCGGCTGTACCGTATACGACCCGGTCGAACTGTGCCCAGGCGAGTGCGCCGGCACACATGACACAGGGTTCGACGGTTACGTAGAGCGTACAATCGGGCAGGTATTTACTGCCGAGATGATTGGCAGCAGCGGTGAGGGCAACGATTTCGGCATGTGCGGTGACATCGTTGAGTTGTTCTGTTTGGTTATGTCCTTTGGCGATGATTTGGTTATTGCATACTACTACTGCACCTACGGGGACTTCCCCCGCTGCGGCTGCTGCCTTTGCCTCTTTGAGTGCTTGTTGCATGAAGAAGGTATCGCTGTGAATGCTGAGCATAGTAAGTGAGACGCTAGTGATTTATTGTTGGCAGTTGGTTGGGATGCGTTGTTTTGCAGCGAAATAGCGTGTTTTGAATAAAACCAACCGTAGGCAGGAATGGTTTATATAGGGTTGTTGAACATATAAAAAAACATTATGGTCATCGCCAATCCCCTGTATGATGTTGTCTTCAAATATTTATTGGAGGACCTGCAGATTGCCCGCGAGTTGCTGTCTGCGATTCTTGAAGAAGAGGTGTATGATTTAGCCGTAAAACCTCAGGAAGCGGTAATTGAAACCTACACGGGCGTTAATATCGTCAGGTTTGATTTCACGGCGATTTTAAAAACGGCAGATGGTCAGGAGCGTAAGGTGCTGATAGAACTGCAGAAAGCTAAGCAGACACTGGATGTGCGGCGTTTTCGGCGCTATCTGGGAGAACATTATCGCAAGGATGACGAGGTGCGAGATGGGGCCGCCGGGTCTTACAACAGCCGTCCGCTGCCTATTGTGAGTATTTATATACTAGGCTTCAAATTGGAGAATGTTCCTGTTGGGATTATGAAGGTAAACCGCGAATACAGGGACGTGATTACCCGGGAGGTTTTGCATATCAAGGATCCCTTTGTAGAATTACTGACACATGACTCGTATGTGATACAAGTAAGCAGGCTGCCGCGGCAGGCGCGGACTAAGCTAGAGCGTATTTTGCAGGTTTTTAGTCCGGTGTATGAAATCAAGTGGAACAGACATCAGCTGGATTTTCAGGGGGATTTGGAGGATCCGCTGGTTAAGAAAATGGTCAGTCGACTGAGCCGAGCGATCGCTGATGAAGACATGCGCCTAAAAATGGATATTGAGGATGAACTGGATTTCATTCTTGATCGTGAGAAAGGGAGATTGGCGGCTTTGATTGCGGAGAAAGAGCATGAGATTGCGGAGAAAGAGCATGAGATTGCGGAGAAAGA
>JAUMBM010000137.1:0-3534 GCA_032115735.1 Saprospiraceae bacterium | reverse complement strand
GTCACGCGCTGGCTGGCTTCCCTTACGGCCCTCATTTTTGCTATGATGAGGCCGTGATTACGGGTAAGGGCTGGAAAGGTCGGCTTTCGGGCAACCTGATGCTGTTGGGGCTAGGGTTGGTAGCCAGTGCCCGCCCCGGCTCAATAGGGGGTAAGCTTCTCGACCGCTTTATGCCAAAACCGGGCGAGGGACCTAGCCCGAAACAGCAGGAGGAGGGTTACTTTTACCTTGTTTTTTACGGAAAATCGGTGGATGGCCGCTGGCTGCGCGTAGATGTCAAGGGGAAGAGAGACCCCGGCTACGGAGCCACTTCGCGCATGCTGGCAGAAGCGGCCGTGAGTCTGGCCAAAGACGATCACCTGCCACAGGTTGCGGGGGTTCTGACGCCATCGATAGCCTTTGGCGAGGCGCTCATTGAGCGGCTGGAGCGTCATGCAGATATACGATTTTCTGTTCGCGAGTAGCGAAGGTGCAGGCGAATTGCCTTTGTGTGAGAGTTGCCGATTTTTTTTAATACCTATCTAATCTGCTATGTTTGAACATCCTGTTTTCGATATTGCCATCGGTCTTGTCCTGATTTATGCCTTGCTAAGCATTGTCGTTTCTATTCTCATGGAGATGTGGAATCAGTACCGGCAGTCGCGGGGCAAACTGTTGGCCGTCGCGATCAAGCAATTGCTCAAAGATCCCTTAAACAAGCACTACGGGGAATTGCTGCTGGAGCATTTTTTGATCAAAAATCTGTGCAACCCCGATGACCGGCGGCCACCGCAATACATTTCTGCCAACCTTTTTGCGGAGGCATTGATTGATATCATCGCCCAGCAGGCCCGGCACACTTTTGTGACGCTTGAGCTGCCCAAGGTTGGTGAGCGGGGTGTGGAGCTCTGTGTTGCAACCGACAGCTCCGAGAGGACAATCAACGAACGGGATTCGGCTGGCGGTGAGCGGGAGGCATCTGTTAAGGAGGTGATTCATCGCTTTAAACTCGGGCTCGAGGCTATGGAGCCCAGTCCGCTGCGTGATGCATTATTTTCAATGTACGACAAGTCTGGTCAGGATTATGAGAAACTCAAAACCCGGCTGGAGACTTGGTATGATGATTACATGGAGCGTGTGTCTGGCTGGTACAAGCGTCGGCAGGGAAAAAATGCACTTGTCTTTGGATTTTTAGTTGCCATTGGTCTAAACGTTGACAGTCTGCACCTGCTACACTCGCTAAGTATGGATGAGGGTCTTCGACGGGAGTTGAACGATATGGCGGTCAGCGTGGCGGATGATTATGAAGCGCTGGCCGATTCATCGAAACAGGAAGCGCTGGTGCTTGAAAAGTTGGTGCGCACATACGCAGCCGACAGCCTGAGCGATACAGACGAACGGCTGATCCGCAGTCGTATACAACTGCAGGACTCGCTCGCCAACAGTTACCTGATGCGGGCAGACAGTGTGCTGGGCATCTTATCGGATCTGACGGTTCCCATCGGGTGGTCGGCACAAACAGCACCCCTGAGCTGGCGGCGATCGGAGGCCAGCCTGTCGGCTGCTCCTGCACCCCGGCAGTCTGCGGGCTTATTGGCGTACAATCAGCGACGCAACAGCCGGGTGAGTATTTGGTATTTTGTGGGGATTGCCATTACGGGAATCGCACTCAGTACCGGGGCACCCTTTTGGTTTGATATTTTGCTGAAGCTGGTTAATATCCGTCGCGCCGGAGGAAAACCTTCGGCAAGTCAATAATGGTTGCCCGGCATTGCTATAAACAGTAATGCAGCATTGGAAGCCGGCTGCTGCCCGGCACGCGCCTTCCGTGCCTGATCCGGTCACTGAGTAATTAAAATGTGGTGTTGACACCAGCTAATGGACAAACGCTCTGCCCCTAAGCAGGATTTATCCCATGGAAAAGCCATTCACTAACGTGCACATGCACGTATTCAATACAGATTGCGCTCCGGAGCGCTTTTTTCGCGTCCTCTCCTCCGGCTTTGTCAACCCTCTGGCGGGTCGTATCAAGGGGCTTATAGAATCGAGGGCAGGGCGTGCCCTACTCAAATCGCTGCACCGGATGATGGGCAGCAGGGATGAGCAGCGGCGAATGGCCAGATTGTTGTCATTTGTGCAGATTGGTAGCAAGAATTCGCAGTTGGAAATATTTCAGCTTGCGCTGGAGGCCGCCAATCAGTTTGATTCATCAGCAAGACTTGTTGGACTGACGATGAACATGGATTACATGGACTCTCACGAGCACCTGCGCAAGTCTTTTGAAACACAGCTGGAGGAAGTACGGGATATTAAGCGGTATTATCCCGATCGCTTTTTCCCTTTTTTAGGCGTTGATCCCCGGCATCGCTCGGGACGAGAACTGCGTGACTGGGTACAAAGCAATTTCGAGGCTGGTTTTAAGCATCGCGGGCGGGCGTATCCTTATTTTTACGGCATCAAACTCTACCCTGCGCAAGGATTTTTCCCTTTTGACCCACGGCTCGAAGAGACGCTGGCCTTTGCCGAAGAGTATGACATTCCCATTATGACTCACTGTACTCGTGGCGGATCCATTTATGTGGGCAATAACATACAATCGCTCGTTCCCCGGCAGCCGCTTATGATTGACCGGGCGGGCAACCAGGCTACTGAGGCGGCACGTGTCCGCGCCTATGAGCGCATAGCTTGCTATTATGAGGCAGGGCACGTAAAGAACAACCGCTACGGGCTCAATGGCGCTGCCTGCGACCTTTTTAGCCACCCGGACAACTACACGCCTCTGCTGGAAGCTTTTCCCCGCCTAAAAATCTGCCTTGCACACATGGGAGGCACCACGGAGTTTGTCGATGCGGAAAGGGATAAAGTGACCGCCAAAGAGGCAAAATCATTGATCTCGAAAGAAGGGCAAGCGTTGAGAAAGCTTGAGGAGGGAGAATTGTGGGTAGATATCATTGCCCGCATGATGCGGCAGTACCCACAGTTGTATACCGATGTTTCGTATTCTGTAAGTGACTTTGACAAAGAAGCAATTGTACGCAAACTCATAGCTTTTCTGGGAGACCCTTCCGATGAAGACGCGCTTGGTCGGCGCGTGCTTTTTGGGACTGATTTTTTTATGACGGAGCAGGAGAAGCAGGAGGTGGATTTATATCGACTCATGCTTGGCAATGAGCGGCTCAAGCCTTGGCTTGCGTTTATGACGCGGGAAAACCCTGCCAACTATCTGAGTAACATCCCGGATGTTGTATGATGGTAAAAATCTGCAATGCTGGTTTGATAATTTCTTCGCTGCTGGGCCACCTTTCATGGGGCGGCGGCAACAGTGCTTTTTTGTGGGAGGCTGGGTGGATATTGTCTTATAGGGATCATAAATAGTTATAGCAGGCATGAAAATAATTTGTGCAACTATGTGTGAACACGATTCTGATGACCAATAGTTGCCTATTTTTGTCATACCCGGTACATATTGACCAGGGGTGACCGTAAAATGCAGAAATATGAGAACAATCGTCCTGATGTTAGTTTTGACAGCTTTACTGAGCTGCCGGCAAAAGG
>JAUMBM010000136.1:0-6736 GCA_032115735.1 Saprospiraceae bacterium | reverse complement strand
AGGGCTTCGCCCGCGAGGCTAAAGCTGCGGTTGAGGTTTACAGACCGTATCACCTGCGGCAACTCCCGCAGCTCGCTGCGGGCATTCTCCGGCTGTCGGTTGCTGAGTAGTAAGGTGGCTAATAGCGTTGCAGTCAGTGCAATGTTAATACCTGTGGCTACATTTTTCATAAGTGATAAAATAAGTGATTAACGTTTTTAGGTAAAATTATATGGTCTTGGCGTTAAGTTCGCATTCGCCTGTAGCGGGCATGCGGCAGATGGATGCGCTTAGCGCGGCTTTTTGTAAATAGGAACGGTCGAGCAGGGCTCGCCAAACATGATGCTGCGCGCCAGCGGCCGCAACAGTCGTGTGATCTCAAGATAAGCAGCAGGCGGTACAGGGTAGTCACTGCATCCTTTGACTACCACGCGCTGGTCTTCATAAGTGCTCAGATCCAGCTTTGCCAGCGCCCGTGCAAAATATACCTCGTAATAGGTCTTTTCATCGCCCTGAAAAATGTCAGCAGCAAAAGGCTCAGCATAGGAGGCTACCAGCATATAGGCCCAGACAGGAATGATCGCGTCGGCAGAGCAGTATACCAACAGCGCCTTGCCCGCATATTGCGACCAATCATGCGCCGACAGGGTCTCCCGGAAATCTTTTTCCTTCAGTATCAGCCCCATGAACAGATAGTCCTTAAGGTCAAAATGCGCCAGCGGCATGTGGGGAAAAAATTCTTCCAGCTTGAGGGTGATCAGTCCGCTGTTGACTACTCTGTTTACCAATGGTGATTCCATACATCTTCGTGTTTAAGGTTACCCGGGATTGACCTCCTCTTCCATCGCCTCATCGTCGCCTATCTTGTTGTCTGTCTGCACCAACTCCTTAAGCTTGGGCAGCTCATCGAGGCTTCGGAGGCCGAAGTAGTCCATAAATTTGTCCGTCGTCCCATACAGCAGCGGCCGGCCGGGGCCATCGCTGCGACCCGCGATGGCAACCAGCTCTTTTTCCAGCAGCTTCTGTATCGCATAGTCAGAATTGACCCCCCGTATGCGCTCCAGATCGCTCTTGGACACCGGCTGCCGGTAAGCAATGATGGCCAGCGTTTCCAGCGCTGTGCGCGACAGCCGCTTGCGGGTAGTCTGCTTCAGGTACACGCTGACCGTGTGGTGGTAGGCACCCTTTGTGAGAAACTGATAGCCGCTGCCTATGGCCGCAATGTCAAAAGCACTGGTGTCTCCGGCATAGCGCTGCTGCAACTGCTCAATAGCCTGCTGTATCTCTTCTCCCGAAAAAGAAACGCCAAGCACTTCCTCAAGGCAGTTGCCAATCTCCTCCAAAGTTATGGGATGGTCTGCCGCAAAGATCAAAGCCTCAATGTGTTGTTCTAGTTTTTCCAATAATTCAGCAACTAGTTGTGTTGCAAAAATAGTCATTTTATGCATACACAGCAACCACAACATCATTTCACTTACTGGCAGCTTCCGCCGCCAGTAAATGAAATTGTAACCACGTTCCTTCATGATTTTTCTTCGAAAAATCATGAAGGAACAGCAACGCCTTTTCATTTATTGGCGGCGGAAGCTGCCAATAAATGATACTATTACCGGACTGCTGCATGATTTTTCGAAGAAAAATCATGCAGCAGCCACAACATCATTTCATTTATTGGCGGCGGAAGCCGCCGATGAATGAAATACACGCTTTTTAGCGCGCCAGCGCAAAACGCTCTGCCACCTTCTCCCAGTTGACAACATTCCAAAAAGCAGTAATGTAATCAGGTCGGCGGTTTTGGTATTTAAGATAGTACGCATGCTCCCACACATCCAACCCCAACAGCGGCCGCCCCTGCTGCTTGACAAGCCGGGTCATGAGCGGATTGTCCTGATTGGGCGTCGAACTGATAAACAACTTACCGTTTTTATCAACAGAAAGCCACGCCCAGCCTGAGCCGAAGCGACTCTTCGCCTCATTGCTGAAGGCCGTTTTGAAGGCGTCGAAAGAGCCAAAAGCAGCGTTGATGGCTGTCAGCAGCTCTCCCTGTGGACCGCCACCACCACCGGGCTTGAGGCTTTCCCAAAAGAGCATGTGGTTGTAATGGCCACCACCATTGTTGCGGATAGCAGGAAATTTATCCGTTACCTTAGCCATGATCTCTTCGAGCTCCATATTCGCGTACGCAGTGTCTTTGATGGCCGCATTCAGATTGGTTACATACGCATTGTGGTGCTTACCGTGGTGGATTTCCATGGTCTGCTTGTCAATGTACGGCTCCAGAGCCTCCGGTGCATAGGGCAGGGTAGGGAGGGTAAAATCACCCGTACGCATGGTCTCCGCTTCCAGAACGGCCGTGTCCCGACCCAGCATTCGCAGAGGGTTTAACAGGCCTGCAAAGCCCATCAGGCCTGCGGCGCGCAGAAAGTCTCTTTTGTCCATGTTTAAAATCTTTTTGTATGCCTGTACTGTTATCACTGTAAGCAAAAAACAGTGACGTGTTTCACTTTTTTAAACGACCCAGCGCATAAAAGGTTGTAATACGAATTCTGATGGCCAATAAAATCGCAGAACTCAAAGTGGAGGGTATGGACTGTAGCAATTGTGCCAACAGTATCGCCCGCTTTCTGGAACGAAAGGGTATGGAAGAGGTGTTCGTCAGCTTTCAAACCAAAGAGGTCCGTTTTCGAAGAAATGATGAGCTGCTGCCGTTGTCAGCGGCCGTGCAGGGTATTCAACGTTTGGGATATACGGTAGTTGATGATGGTCAGCCTAAGCCTTTTTGGAACCTCGAAAGACGCCTGCTCCTGTCCGCTGTTTTTACAAGCCCGCTCTTGTTGTCACACTTGTTGATGGCCGCAGGATTCCACGCCGCCTGGATGCACAATGGCTGGGTTCAGCTTGCCCTGACGGCACCTGTTTATCTGGTTGGTGGACTCCACTTCCTGCGCTCAGCGGTCAGCAGCCTGCGCTCGGGCATACCCAACATGGACGTCCTCATCGCTGTAGGCAGCACAGCTGCACTGATTTACAGTCTGGTCGGCTTAGTCCTCCAACAACCCGACTACTACTTCTTTGAGACGGCTGCCTCCATCATCACGCTGGTACTGTTGGGCAATTGGCTGGAGCATCGGGCAGTCGCCCAAACAACAACGGCTATCGGCGAGCTCACTTCTCTGCAGGCGCCCTTGGCGCGCAAATGGACGCCCTCGGGGGCATTGGTAAGCCTCCCGGTCGATCAGGTCAGAACCGGAGACGTGCTTCAGGTCTATGAAGGAGATAAAATTCCGGCAGATGGCCGGGTGCTTGAGGGAGCCGGTCATGTCGATGAATCAATGCTCACCGGCGAAAGTCTGGCCGTCGACAAAAGAGTCGGTGATACGGTGATCGGAGCAAGTGTGTTGCTGGGGGGGAGTCTGCGCATCGAAGTCTCAGCCGCGGGCAGGGATACCGTCCTCAGTCGAATGATTGAACTGGTCAAAACGGCCCAACAGGATAAACCGCCCATCCAGCGGCTCGCCGATCGCATCAGTGCCGTTTTTGTACCCGCTGTGCTGCTAATCTCATTAGCAACCCTGCTGTTGGCTTACTGGGTGTTCGAGCTTAGTTTTCAACAGGCACTGCTCAATGCTATCGCAGTGCTGGTAATCTCTTGTCCTTGTGCAATGGGGTTGGCAACGCCCACAGCCGTGATGGTAGGGGTGGGCAGACTCGCACGTCAGGGAGTGCTTATTAAAGGTGGGCAGACAGTAGAAGTCTTTTCTCGTATTCGACGGTTTGTTTTCGATAAGACAGGTACACTGACCAATGGCAATTTTAATGTCCGCAGTATTCATTACCTCGGCAACGACGAGCGGGAAGTCAATGCCGTATTATATGCGATGGAGAGCCACTCCAACCATCCCATAGCACACTCTTTGCTCAAGTGGCTGAGCCTGCAGCCGAGAGAGGAGGGGCTTTTGCTCAGTGAAATTCGAGAGGACAAAGGAATCGGCCTTACAGCTACCGACAACCTCGGACGAATATACCAACTGGGCTCCGCAAGGATGCTGCCTAAAGGCTTGGTTGTGCCGCCCGGACAGGTATTTTTGTTGCGCGACAATGAACTGATGGCGGTTGTAGAACTGGCAGACGAACTCAAGGAGGAGGCCGCAGCAGTAGTAACTTATCTGCACAAGCACGGCCTGGAAACCGTTATTTTAAGCGGTGATTCTGTAGAAAAAACGCGCGATGTTGCGCGGTCGCTTAATATAGATAAATTCTATGGTGCGCAGCTTCCCGAAGATAAGCTCACGCAAATTTCTGCGCTGAGCGAAGAGAAACCCACAGCCATGGTGGGCGACGGAGTCAACGATGCACCTGCATTGGCACGTGCTACCCTGGGGGTCTCTTTGAGCAACGCCAGCCAGGCCGCTATCGAATCCGCCCAGGTGGTCCTGCTCAACGGACGTCTGGACGCCCTGCCCAAAGCGATTGGTATTGCTCGTGCAACGGTACTGACAATTAAACAAAATCTCTTCTGGGCTTTTATATACAATATCATCGCTATTCCTATAGCTGCTATGGGATATTTGAACCCAATGTGGGGAGCGTTGTTTATGGCATTTTCGGATGTGGTGGTCATTGGCAACTCCATCCGGCTCAAATACAAACGCATTGATTAAATTCCAAGTTAGCCAACATGAAAATATATCCGCTGCTCGCCCTCCTTTGCCTCTCTCTTACCTTATGGACCTGTGAGGAAGAGTTCATTCCGCCAACCATTGGTACAGTCGATGATCTGGTAGTGGAAGGGTATATCGAAGCAGGTGATGAACCCACTCCGGCCCTTGTATTCCTGAGTCGAAGCTTCCCTTTCTTTAGCCGGCTGAGCGCAGAACAACTGGCAAATGCTTACGTCAGGGGTGCCAGCGTGACGGTTTCTGATGGCAGCAAAACCGTACAACTCACGGAGGTTTGTCTGGAGGATCTTCCTCCCGGTTTGCAGGATCAGGTGGCTGCGTGGCTGGGTTTTGATCCCGACAGCCTGGCCTTCAATATCTGTGCCTATCTGGATGTGGCCAATGAGCTGCCTGCACAGACAGGAAAAACCTATAGCCTGCGCATCGAAGCAGAGGGGAAAGTTCTGACGGCAAGCACAACCATACCCGAACGTGCCATCATTGATAGCGTCTATTTCACGCCTCCGCCCGGCCAACCCAATGATACACTCGCCCAATGTCTCGTGAGCATGCAGGATCCTCCGGGTATACCCAATTTTTATCGCTATTTTACCTCAACCAACGGAGGGCCGCTCAGACCACCGTTTGGATCCGTAACAGATGACCGTTTGTTCGACGGGCAGAGCTTTACTTTCCCGCTGCCCAAAGCGGAGTCGCCCACGGCCGATTTTAATTTCGAGACTTTTGGACTGTACCGGCGAGGAGAGGAAGTGGTCATCAAGTTTGCTAATATCGATCAGGATCACTATAATTTTTGGAGTACACTCGAGTTTAATGCCGCCAACCAAGGACCTTTTTCTACCTATACCCGGGTCGATCACAATATTCAGGGAGGTATTGGTATATGGGGTGGACTGAATGTGCGCTATATTCGCACCATCGTCCCCGAAAATTGAGGTGATGACTATTTTTTGATTCATTCTTTACTTACTAAGTATGGCAACGGAAGAAGTTAAGTCAACCAGCGAAATTGTAATTACTGTCGGCCTCAATGAGGATAAAATGCCTGTGCAGCTTCAATGGCAGACACAGTCGGGGCAAGTGGGCGATTGTAAAGCGTTGTTACTGTCCTTGTTCGATCGGGAAACAAAAGAGACGCTTAAGATTGATTTGTGGACTTTGGACATGGAGATCATTGAAATGGATCGATTCATGTTCTCTACACTGCGGGCACTGGCGGATACTTATTTCAAAGCGACTTCAAATAAGGAGCTGTCGGCTGATTTTCAGCGATTTGTTCAGTATTTTGGGGAGCAAACAGAAATTATAAAGCCTTGATGTTGGCGCTCTGGGTAACAGTGGCAGCTCTCTTGCATCCACTCTTCTCCCCCTCATTTCAATGGCTGGACCCCCTGACTCACGACTTTGGGAGCATCCCTGCCAATGTAGAGGTAAGGCACGACTTCCGCTTTGTCAACACTGGATCCGAAGCCATTCTAATTGACAATGTGCGTACCGACTGCGGTTGCACCGCGCCTGACTGGAAAGACGAACCGGTACTGCCCGGAGCAGAGGGCATGGTGACTGTATATTATGATGCACGAGACAAAGGGTACTTTATCAAGCCGGTCAAAGTGTTCTTTCGCGGCCGACGCAAGGCAGTCACGCTTTACATAGAAGGTGACGTTGTCGCACGCTGACAAACTGGTAAAAATGTACGCAGCCCGGTATCATCGGTTTTGATACCGTTTTATCATCAAAAAAAGCTGGTTCATCACCAACTTTCAACAGATCCTTGGCCAGAAAAATATTATGCGCTACCTTCGTCGCAACACAAGGGGGAACGATTGTCAGGGGAATTCTGTTATGGAGCCCCTGGCAATTCTTACTTTATAAGCCTTTCCCATCGATGCCCGCCCTTACGCAGGCCTGTCGGTAATCGTATCTGCCACCGAAGCCATCCTTCCCGCTTCTATAAGGTTCTGCCGAAGATAGTCAGCCGCGGAGGGCCCCATACAAAAAAGTAAGTCTAGTATGCTCAGGTCAGGGATAAAACCGTGCTTGTCTGCAAATACCTGCGGATACGCTGGTATGTCTTT
>JAUMBM010000135.1:0-2644 GCA_032115735.1 Saprospiraceae bacterium | reverse complement strand
TGACCTCTGAAGAGGGGAAGACGCCGGTTGAAGCCGGCCGCGTTGGTTTCCGCAAGGTACTTGCTGCCCATTCTTTCACCTGGGTAGGTATACAGTCGATGTTTATTTATATGTTTTCCTATATACAATATCGACTGCCGACAGCCAGCGATGAGCAGATGGGTGCCATTGTCTCCACCTCCTTTTTAATCCTTAATGCCGTAGCGGCTGTGCTCCCGGCCTTCGCCCTTGAGCCCCTGACCCGCAGGTATGGCCGGGTAAAAGTGCACCAGCTGAGCATACTGAGCATGGCCGCAGGCTACGCTGCTTTATGGCTGCTCGGCAGCAGCCCGGTGAGTATCTACCTTTGCATGGCATTGCTTGGCATCGGATGGGCGGCAACGGTCAGTCTGGCATTCGCCATCATGTCCCAGCAGATTGATCAGTCCCGCATGGGCTTGTACATGGGGCTGTTTAACCTGTCGGTGGTCTTGCCCCAATTGGTTGCCAGTTTTAGTGTAGGCCGGTATCTGCAGACAGCTGACGACAAGTCTGTATTGTTTATCATTTGCGCTGTGTGCCTGGGCATCAGCGGATTGGCGTGGTCATTTGTGCGAGAAAAAACCGCCTGAGACGAATTTTCATATTTTTTCGTTCTTTATAAAAACTAAGCTATGAGCGAGTTCCAGACAATGATCAACAGTGGCGCGCAAAGTGTATGGAAAAAAACCAAGCGGGCAGGTCTGCTGGCTCTGCTGGCAGCTATCCTGGGAGGAGGTGTATATCTGTGGGTATGCAGCTGGACCTACAGCGATGGCAGCCGCGCCGGCTATCTGGTGAAGGTTACCCGCAAGGGCGTTATATTCAAGACCTATGAGGGGCAGCTCAATCTGGGAGGCATACAGACGACTCCTCAGGGCGGCCTGACAGGCAATCTGTGGGATTTCTCGATGAGCGATCGAAAAACATACAACTCCCTTACCAATCTGGAAGGCAAACAGGTGAAGCTGTATTATAAGGAGCGGTACAAGGTTTTTTTCTGGCAAGGAGATTCGCCCTATTTTGTGTATAAAGTGCAACCCCTCGAATAAACACTCTCGGCTCAACATTAGCATTTTAAAATGCTAATGTTGAGCTAAGTGGCCATGTATCTTTATCGGTTCTTTATCGCACCTTAGGCAGCGCTATGGTAAAGGTTGTCCCCTGCTGCTCTTCTGATGCTTTGACAAATATTTTCCCCTTGTGATACTCCTCGATGATGCGCTTAGCCAGACTGAGTCCCAAGCCCCAGCCCCGCTTTTTGGTCGTATATCCGGGTTGAAATACCGTTTTGTACTTACCGGAAGGGATGCCCTTGCCTGTATCGGAGATATCGATGCAGACGTAGCGATTCTGCTCGTAAACTGTCGCAGTGATGGTACCCTTCCCCTCCATGGCATCGAGTGCATTGCGCAGTAGATTTTCAATTACCCAATCAAACAGCGGGGCGTTGATAAATACCTGAAGGCTACCTGCATCCGGCGCAGGGAAATCAAAGACCACCTTGCGGGGCGCCCTTTTTTGCATATACTCCCGGCAGGTATGCAACTCGGAATACACATTGACCGACTTAAGCTCGGGCATAGAGCCAATTTTCGAAAACCGGTCGGCGATTAGTTCAAGGCGACCCACATCATTTTGCAGTTCGTCCAGGATATCCCGCACTTCCTCATCCTCCTCTCGCGCGGCACGTAAGTGCTCAATCCAGCCGACGATTGCAGAAACCGGTGTTCCCAACTGGTGGGCGGTTTCCTTGGCCATACCAACCCACACCCTGTTTTGCTCGGCCCGCCGGGCACTGTTGAAGCCGAGGTAGCCCAATGTTACAAAGACGAAGATCAGCATGATTTGTACCAGCGGAAAATAGCGCAGCTGCTGCAGCACGCGGGATTCGCCAAAATACAGCTCAACGCCAAAGCTCTGAATAGGCTCAACCCCATTTTTGATCATCCTGTCGAGCTGTCCCCGCAGATACGTATAGTTGGTATCCCGTCCTTCCCCCCAATTGATGGCATCATCGATCCCGCCCTGCTCATTGACAATCAGTACCGGGATGGTCGTGTTGGAAGTAAGAATTTCCTGTTGCAGTGTAAGATCGCAATAGAGGGAGGTTTCGTCATCGATATCATTGATATCCTGCTGCGCCATTACCCAGAAGCGAGCGTTATTCTGCTCCACGACCGACAAGCGATCGGCCAGGAACTGGGTATAACCTACCGAAAATCCTACAATAACGATGCCCATTAGCAACAGTGTAAGCTTCCACCTTGATTTCTGTGCAAAAATATCCATAAGTTAGTCAGGCCTGTTGTATTGATAAAGGTAGCAAGTAAGCAGAATATTTCGCTGAATGCTTTTGTAATGTTTGGAGTTGTAAAATACCCCGTCAACGCGTGGCAACCAGTTTGTGGGAGCTATTTAGTACCTTTGTGCCAAGGTGTTTTTTACGACTGCACCGCAAAAAACACTTCGACAAAAGGTCTATTGACCCAAAAAACCGCACTATGCTGCCCCAACTTTCTGAACGTTGGCTGATCATCGGCTCCTTTTTTGTCACCTACTTTGTATGGGGCAGTACCTACTTGGTCAACTATCTGGCTATTCAGGGGATTCCTCCCTTTCTGAT
>JAUMBM010000134.1:0-5078 GCA_032115735.1 Saprospiraceae bacterium | reverse complement strand
GCAACAGGACGAAAATCCATTCGTTACAAGAAAATGGTAATGGTCGTTCGTCATCAGGGGGCTGTAAACTGGTTGCTGCGGCTGGCAATGTGGGTATTGCCTATGGCCGCAGTAGATGCACAGGCTGTCCTGACGAATCAGCGGGCTGCCTGGTTGCAGGCTACTGCCGACAGCCTTCGGCTGGATTCTCTTTCGTTGGTGCCGGGTTCGCTCAGGATATACGATCCGGCGGGGCAAGTTGTCGACAGCAGCTATTACGTATTCGAGGAACCTTGGTTTAGGTGGCGACTGTCGCCGCCTGCAGATAGTCTGCGGGCTTATTGGCGTGTGCTGCCCTTTTCTTTTGGGGCGGAGGGGCAACTGCCTGAAAGCATGAAGGCACAGCTTCTGCCGGAGGGTATTGCCATCAGTGCTTATGATAACCAGGCGGGCGGCCTGCGTCTCGCAGGTCAGCGCGGGCTGGATTACAAGGGCGCATTCAGCCGTGGACTCTCATTTGGCAATCGCCAGGATCTGGTGCTGAATTCGGCATTTAATTTACAGGTTCAGGGTGAGCTGGGAGAGGGGATACGTCTGCAGGCAGCCATTTCGGATGATAATCTACCGATCCAGGTGGAGGGCAATACCCAGCAGCTTCGGGAGTTTGACCGCATATTTATTCAGCTGTCCCGCAATCGGAGCCAGCTCACGGCCGGGGACTACGAGCTCAGGCAACCCGAAGGGTATTTTATGCAATATTTTAAGAAACTGGAGGGAGCGACCTATCAGACGGCCACAGGCGATGGTCGATGGAAGGGGCGTTCCAGCATTGCCATTGCCCGCGGGCGCTTTGTGCGGCAAAATGTGCTGGCCATTGAAGGAAATCAGGGACCTTACAAGTTGACGGGGGGGCAAGGTGAGCGATTCATCGTCGTACTGTCCGGAACAGAAAAAATCTTTATTGACGGGTTGCTTCTGGAGCGTGGCCGTGATCGCGACTATACAATTGATTATAACCAGGCCGAGATTACATTCATGCCCAAGCGGCTCATCACCAAAGACAGCCGTATAACGGTTGAGTATGAGTATGCCGACCAGCAGTACCTTCGGTCTATGTATACGCTGGACACCCGCTACGTCGGGGAGCGCTGGCAGGTATATGTCAATGTATTCAGTCAGCAGGATAGCAAGACCGCTACGGCTGATATCCGATTGACGCCCGACCAGCGGGCTACGCTCAGGGCGGCGGGGGATCAGCCACTGGGTATTCTGGCGAGTTCGGTAGAACCGGTAGGTACGCAGGCAGCACAACGGGCTACTTATGCGCTGCGCGACAGTGTGCTGCGCTGTGGAGGCACAGACAGTCTGCTGCGCGTGCTGGTGTATACTACCGATCCCGCGACAGGCACTTACGTGGCCACATTTACCTTTGTGGGGGAGGGAAATGGTCATTACGTCCCGGCTGCTGAGACAGCCTCCAATGAGCGCATATTTGTCTGGGTGGCTCCCGGGGCGGATGACTGCCGACCCATGGGCAGTTATGAGCCTGTCGTCCGGCTGCTTGCTCCGGAGCAGCAGCGAATGATTACGGCAGGAGCCGAAATGCGGGACAAGGGGGGCGGAAACTGGCGATGGGAACTGGCATTGTCACAGCATGACAGGAATCGCTTTAGCCGGCTGGACAGGGAAGATGATCTGGGGTATGCGGGCAGATTTGATTACACCCGCCGATACCTGCTACAGGGCGACAGCAGCCGCTGGCAGTTGCAAACGCGCGCCGGCTATGAGTGGGTACACAAGGATTTTACGACACTCAATCCCTACCGCTCGCCAGAGTTTTTGCGTGACTGGAATTTGGCAAGTGTATTGGGCATCGGTCAGACACAGCCCGCGGAGGAACATATTGCTCAGGCAGAGGTGCGGCTTACTTTTCCGCAAAAGGGGGGGGTCTCATGGCGTTCCGCGACATTTCAGCGAGTCGGGCAGTATGCAGGCTGGCAGCAGCAGGGGCATGCAACCTGGCAGCATGCAGCCTGGTCGCTGGATGCACAAGCCAGCCATCTGCGCAGTCGTGAGGCGTTGCGGCGTACCGAATTCTGGCGACCGAGCCTGACCGTGGGCAGAAGCTGGGTCGCTTTGGGCAACTGGAAAACGCAGCTGCAGTGGGAGGCTGAGCACAGCCAGCGTTGGTCGGGCAGGACTGATACCCTCGAGATGAGCAGTTTTGCTTTCAGCCGACTCGTTGCGGAGGTAGCCAGCCCCGAGCGGGAAGACCGGGCGCTGGGGTTCAGCTTCCGCCAGCGGCGCGATGAACTGCCGTTGGGAACTCGTTTTGTGCAAGGGCCGCTCGCCACCGAGGCGGCGATGAACGGCCATTGGCAACCGACGCCACAGCTACGTCTCGGAGGTGTTTTTAGCTGGCGACAGCTTCAGGTGGGAAACGCCATGAACACAGGTGGCCTTACTACCGGAGAGACTACCCTTGGACGGTTCGATCTTTCTTATCAGGCGTGGAAATCAGCCTTCAGAACGAATACAACCTATGAAATGGGCACCGGGCAAGAGCCCAGAGTTGCCTTCGTGTATGTATATGTGGGACCAGGCCTTGGTCAGTATATATGGCTTGACAGTCTCTACAATGCCGATGGTAAGATACAAGTCAACGAAATGGAGATCAGTCCTTTTGCTGACATTGCCGACTATGCGCGCGTAGTGCTGCTGACCGATGAGTTTATCCGGACCAATAACCTGATTCTCAACCAGAGCCTGTTTTTGGAGCCCGAGCGCTACTGGCGGCAGGCAGAAGGATGGAAAAAGCAACTGGCCAAATTTTCCTTGCAGTCAACGCTTACTGTCAACCGCAAGACGCAACCCTCCAATGCAGTGCAGGTGTGGAACCCGCTGCAATGGAATCTTCCCGACAGCGCGCTTACCGCTATTCAGCTGGGTTTTCGAAACAGCCTTTTCTTCAACCGCAGGCATCCCCGATTTGATATTCAGCTTGAACACACGGAGCAACGCAGGCGGTTTGTACAGGCAACAGGCTTCGAAAGCCAGCAGCGGGCAGAGTATACGCTGCGTATTCGCTACAATGCTACGGCAGCATTGGGGCTGCGGCTGCTGGGGGCTGTCGGACAGCGACAGGCGGATGTAGAGCTGTTTGACAATAAGGACTATAACCTTGGCTTTGTAAAAGCCGGGCCGGAACTTACCTGGCAACCGGGCAAAGACCTCCGCCTTGATCTGCGCTATACCCGGCAGGAGGAGTCAAGCCGCCTGTCGGTGGCTAAGGAAGGTATGCAACGGGCAGAAATTGTGGGAGAGCTTGTTTATCAGCGCTGGTTACGCGCCAACCTGAGTTTGATAGAAGTTGATTTACAGGCTGATATACGTTCCCCATTGGCCTTTGTATTGCTCAATGGACTTCGGCCCGGGCGCAACTGGCTGTGGAATCTTACGGCAACTCGTCAGCTGGGGAGTTTGCTGCAGCTAACGGTTGGCTATGAAGGCAGGCAGACGGGAGATGCCAACATGGTACATCTGGGGAGGATGCAGGTAACAGCGCTGTTTTAAAAAAACATTGGGCTTTCTGATTTTTTCAAAAATCAGAAAGCCCAATGTTTTTTCGCTATTCATCTCGTCGACTCTGGCGACAAGGTGAACAAAGCGTCTTCTTATTTAGAGGCTTTATCTACAATGATGCGCTTATCCCGGTTGGACAGTTCCCAGGCGGTGTGGAAAACGAGCTTACCAATGGTTGTCATTTTCTCAAACTGAATTTTATCGACCGTATCGGTGGTGCGGTGATAGTCAGCGTGGGTACCATTGAAGTAGAAAATAGCCGGTATACCCCTTTCTGCGAAATTGTAGTGATCTGACCGATAGTAGTAGCGGTTGGGATCACTTTCCGCGTTGTAGGTATAGTCGAGCTCCAGTTGTGTATAGGTAGCATTGGCTTCCTCATTGATGGTGTGCAACTCTGAACTTAGCCGGTCAGAACCAATCACATAGATGTAATTGGGATTTTGTTCGTGCTGTGGGTCGATCCTGCCTACCATGTCGATATTGATATTGGCGATGGTGTTCTCGAGCGGGAAAACAGGGTGGTTGACGTAGTACTCTGAGCCCAGCAGACCTTTTTCTTCACCGGAGACCAGCAGAAAAAGTACGCTGCGGCGGGGTCCATAGCCAAGCTTACGAGCCTCGGCAAAGGCTTGTGCTATTTCCAGTACCGTGGAGGTGCCGGAGCCATTGTCATCAGCACCAAAATAGATGCCATCGCCACGGCGTCCGAGGTGATCATAATGAGCGGTGACGACCAGCACTTCATTTTTGAGAGCCGGGTCGCTGCCTTCCACGAAACCAAGTACATTTTCGCCAAGCAGTTCACGTACATTTTTGCGCTGGACAAAGGACAATTTTGCAGGAAAAGTTACAGCACGGGGTTTGGCGGTACGCTCAATGCGGGTACGTGCATTGACGATATCATTGAAGGACTTACCCAGAATTTTGCGAGCAGCCTCAGAGGACAGATAGACACTGTTGGCAAAATTATCCGCCGGATTGGCACTCCAGCCCATGCGGAGGCGATTGTTGAGAATCTCACGGCGAACCTGGTCTACATTGCGGCGAAAATCCGGGTCGATAATCATGACCATAGCCGCGCCATGTTTGTGAGCAGCCCGGAGCTTGAGGGTGGGATCACTCGTCCAGGTCGTACGGCTAGTATCGTTTGTCAGTAGCGAGTAGCCATCGGTATTGAGCGGTTCGCCGGCGTAGATGAGGATGGTTTTTCCTTTTACGTCCTGTCCTTCGTAATCGCTGTACTTGGGATCATCGATGCCATAGCCTAAGAAAACTACTTCGCGAGTGCTGAAGGATTCGCGGCTTGCATTTTGGCTCGGGATGGAGTAGTACTCCCAAAGATGGCGAATACTTTCGTCGCCGACCATCATATTGATTTCGGCCCAAGTCTCGGCAATGAAAGATATACGCTGAAAGTAGCTACTGTCGCCTACCACCGGAGGGAGGCCATAGGAGCTAAATACACTGGCGATATACTCAGCAGCTTTTCGCTGTCCGGGCGTACCTGTTTCACG
>JAUMBM010000133.1:0-2793 GCA_032115735.1 Saprospiraceae bacterium | reverse complement strand
TATATATTTTACTAGCTTATGCTTATCGAACACTAAGGCAGGTCATCCATACAGAGCCTGCAAACTAAAGCTTATACCTGATATCCATTTTTCAACATACGCCTGAGGGCGTATCGGGCCGGTCTGCTGCTGCAGCCTGCGCAGCACCCCTGTAAGATACGAAGGAATGAACTGTTTTGAACGATTTTTATAAGAAAAATGCATCGCCGGCGGCGATTGCCGCAGCTGATGGTGCCGCTGCCCGGGCGTTGGGGGGCCACCCAGCGTCCTTCGTCCGGCAGGCAGTTGCCGCTGAGGGTCTGCGCTGCCAACGGCTGTAAGCAGCACAGTAACCACCCTCCCTTGAATGAATAAAAAAACCATCCATACTTGCATGAAAATGAACATACATTTATTATTTTCGCACATACATACATTTTGACCGCCAAACCCATACGCATTCTTTAACCTACACAATAGAGACCTCTATGTCCGCATTACCCATTGGCAATAGGTATACCCTGTTGTTTACCCTCCTCATTGTATGTAGCTGCGGCCTGCAGGCACAGCTTTCCAAAGGATTCAAATTGCTATATGCCGGCCGGCCGGCCGATGCCAAAGAGAAGTTTTCGCCCCTGCTGCAGCACAGCGAGCTGCAGGCTGCCGCCCATTACGGGCTTGCGCTGGCTACGCTTGAGACCATGCGCAATATGCAGGAACTCATGGCTGCCCACCAGCTGATGACTACGGCCATCTCGCTGGGCGCTGCGGTGCCGGCCGACCAGCGGAGGCAGTGGATACAGAAGCGCTGGTTTGCAGCCAATCCCATGCCAACCTTCCAGCAGAAGTTGCTCAACTATGGCTTTCAGACCTACAAGCAGCCCTGGCACCTGCCGCAGGTCGACAGTCTGCAGGCCTTTGTGCGGGGCATCCAAGTGCAGCAGAGCCGGAAGACGCGGGTCGACAGTCTGCAGTCGCGGCTGCTGCGGCAGTACGCGGCTGAGGCCGACAGCTATGAAGATTTCAGCTATCTGGCCAACACGCATGCCGACTGGCTGGAGACGACCCCCAACTACAGCCTCGCGCTCATCAACGATCGAATGCTTATGAGCTATCTGCAGGCGTACTCATCCGAGGGTATGGATCGCTTCAAGCGCGAAAACCCCGCCCACCCGGCGCTCGAGGACCCTTGGCTGGATGAATTTACGCGCACGATGCTCGACGGCAGCCTGGGCGCCAAGCTGTCTTTCTGTTCGGCCTATACCGAAAGTATGTTTGTCGACTGGCTGCTCAACGACATAGCCAACAGCCGGCAGAAGGCGGACAATCTCAGTCCGCAGCAGCAGGAGCTGCTGCAGGCTATCCGCCAAAGTGCGCAGGGGTCTATTGCGCTGTCGAAGACGCCGAGTCAGGAAGATGTCGATCGCTACCTTCGGTATGCGCGGGAGTTTGCCCCACAGGCCATTGGCTTCAAATTTTTTCGGGAAGCTATGCAGCATTTGTTGCGCCACCGCCTGTGGGACGATGCCCTGCTGCTCGCCAATACCGCTCTTGAGCTTTATATAAATTGCGAAGCCTGCCCCAGCCCTTCTCCCTACCAGGCGTGGTTTGACAATTACCTGCCGCTGCTGCGGCAGCCGCTGGAGGGCATCAGCCCGAGTCCGCTCACGCCCATCAACAGCCGGGGGGGTACGGAGGCATTGCCCATCATCAGCGCAGACGGGCAGCGCCTGTATTTTGTTGGAAGGTACAGGTCCGACAACCTCTCCGGCGAAGATGTTTTTGTGTCTACCCGCGACAGCAGCGGGCAGTGGGCAGCGCCGGTGGTGGTGCCCGAACTGTCGGTTGAGGGCAACTCCGGTTGCATGGGCATCACCACCGATGGCCGTGAGATGCTCGTCTTCCTCAACGGTAAGCTTTGCGTGAGCCAAAAAACGGAGACCGGCTGGAGCAGCCCCCAGGTTATCGAGGAACTTTCGCAGCAGTTTGGGTGGGTAGCCGTAACCAGCTATGCCGACAATGGTCAGATCATCGTGTTCGAGGCCCGCGCCCACAACGATGACAACATAGACCTCTACGCCAGCCGCCGCGACAGCAACGGCCGCTGGCAGCGGGCTTTCCCGCTGGGGCCGACCCTCAACACCCCCGGCCGCGACCGCTCGCCCTTCGTGCATGCCGACAACCGCAGCCTCTACTTTAGTTCCGACGGCCATGGCGGCCTCGGCAAGATGGACATTTTCATGACCACCCGGCTCGATGACAGTTGGACCCAATGGTCGCCGCCTGTCAATGTGGGCAAGGAGCTCAACACCCTCGACGACGACCTGGGCTTCACCATCACGGCCAGCGGCAAGGAGATCTACTTGTCGTCTATACCTGAGGACGATCCCTATACCTACGATCTTTACACCGCCCGGCTCCCTTCCTTTGTGCAGCCGAAGCCGCAGCAGATTGTGAGTCTGAAGATACGACAGTCGCCGGGCGTATCCATTCCCGTCATTGCCACCGATGCTGCCGGCAGGCGCATTGCCGACGGATTTACCCTGCCCGACGGCAGCCTGAGCATAGCGCTGCCGGCCGATGCGCCCCAGCCCATCACATTTGCGTCGGCCAATGCCGACAACATCTTTGTGCCAGTGGTGCTGAGCAATACCGACAGTCTGCAGGACATCATCCGCTACGAGTCGCCCGTGGAGGTGTTTGCCATCAGCGAGCTCAGCAGCGGCGAGCGCAGCCTGAAGACGCGCGGCATCTTTTTTGGCAGCGATGCCGACGCCCTTGAGCCGGCGGCGGTGGCTGAGCTGCGCGCCATCT
>JAUMBM010000132.1:0-2365 GCA_032115735.1 Saprospiraceae bacterium | reverse complement strand
CATTTTTAAAAGCTAAACATTCACTCACGCCTTTGCCGGTCGGCATGTGGAAATTCATGCGCATGCGACCGGCCAATTTTCCAACCATCAGGATTGCACAGCTGGCTGCGCTCATCTATCACAGGGGCACGCTGCTGAATCATGCGCTCTCGGCATTAACGGTAGCGGAAATGGAAATTATGCTCTCGGTACGGCTTGCCAACTACTGGACGGATCATTTTGTCTTTGATAAACAGAGCAAGCCGCAGCCCAAGCTGCTGGGCAAGGAAATGGTTAATCTGCTGGTGGTGAACGCTATCGTGCCAACGCTTTTTTTATATGGCATGCAGCAGGGGGGTGAAAAATTTCAGCAGCGGGCTATTGCACTGCTCGAAGACATCCCTGCTGAGAAAAACGTTATCATCGATGGTTGGAAAAAACTGGGCATGGATGTTCCCTCGGCTTTTCACAGCCAGGCCTTGCTCGAACTTAAGAATGAATATTGCAGCGCCGGAAAGTGCCTCCAATGTGCTATGGGGAATGTAATCCTTACGGGCATAAGTCCGGGCATGAATATCGACCGCTCCCGGGCTCAGTGACAACTTGCAGGCACTGCCGACAGCGGATCTTCCTGAGCCTGCTCCGCATACTGCCTTGTAAGCTGTTGTAGGTAGGTAGCGCTAATAAATTGCTCTTTTTTAGTGCGAAGCGTTTTTTGTTTTGAACCTAAGACAAACAATGCTGTTTTATCAACCTGAATATCCTGCAGAAATAGTCAACTGGCTTATTTTTGCACCGCGCTTGTGGCGGTTTTCCGTGGAATAGTCCGCTACTCGTTGTTCGGCAACCGTATAGTCCGCCAACGGGGCGCGATCAATCAGTAGATTTTGTTTTCCCTCGATTTGATAAAAACAATGGTTATGCATCTGCAAGCTACAGCCGTAGGTATCGATGATATGGCGGTATACATCCCCCAACTATATCTCCCGATTGAATCGTTGGCCGATGCCCGCAATCTGGAGTACGCCAAGCTAAATCAAGGACTGGGTCTCACTGCCATGTCCTTGCCGGATGTAAGGGAAGACGCTGCTACCATGATGGCCAATGCCGTTCTTTCACTTATCCGGCAGAATCAGCTCAATCCGCAAGATATTGGTCGCATCTACCTGGGAACCGAAAGTGCACTCGACGGAGCCAAGCCCACAGCTACTTTTGCCCTGGATATGCTCAACCAGGCACTGTCAGCGACTTACGGGGATGATTGCCTCTTGCACTGCGATGTGGTTGATCTCACTTTTGCCTGCATCGGTGCTGTGGATGCTCTGCAGAATACGCTCGACTGGGTTCGCGCAGACACCCGGCGCGTGGGAATTGTAGTTGCCAGCGATGTCGCCAAATACGAGCTCGGCTCAGGAGGGGAGTATACCCAGGGAGCGGGAGCCATCGCTGTTTTGGTAAAGGCAAATCCCAGGCTGATGCGTTTCGAAGGCGAGTGGGGTGTGGCAACACGGCCGGTGTTTGACTTTTT
The DNA here is from genome assembly GCA_032115735.1 of Saprospiraceae bacterium. Classification (GTDB taxonomy): domain Bacteria; phylum Bacteroidota; class Bacteroidia; order Chitinophagales; family Saprospiraceae; genus JAUMBM01. Next base: position 858 of record JAUMBM010000132.1, on the reverse strand, counting down.
TAAGCCGCTGCGCAAAGTCTATAAGCATGAGCTGGTTGCCGAAATACTTCATCTGGCCGACCGCAATCATGTAGATATTGAGGCCATGCTGGCCAGGCTTGACCAGACCATAAACGTTCAGGGGGTCTTAGACAGCAACGAGGCCGTCCTTCAGCTACATCGGTCTACGCCTGTCTTTGATGGCCCTTACTCCAACGACTGCTATCAGCAGCGCATACGCGAGGCGCTTCAGGATTATAAGCATAAAAATTCACTGGATACAACGGCGCCTGTAGCCATCAGCTGCGATCGCCTGGCGTTTCACCTCCCCTATGCCTATCAGGCAAGGCGCATGTTTGGAGAGATATTCCTGCTGGAGACCATCGCTGCGGGTAATGCTGCTTTACTGGAAGAACAAACAGGGATGCCACTGGCAGCGGAAGGAAGTCCTGAATGGGCAAATATGGTGAAGGCAGTGACCAAAACAAAAGCTTACCGACAGTTTGTCAGTCAGCGTATTGAAAATGGCGAGCGCACCTCTTCTCTCATGGGCAATCTGTACACAGGTTCATTATTCTTGTCAATCATGAGCCTGCTGGAAGCAGGTCTGACGGATGATGCTCTGAAGGCAGATGCTTCGGTAGGTTGTTTTGCGTACGGCAGCGGATCCAAAAGCAAGGTATTTGTAGGTGTATTGCAGCCTGGCTGGCAGTCTGTGGCTATTAATTTCCGACTGTCAAGCCGTTTGGCACAGCGTAAAGCGATTGACTACCCTACGTATGAAAAACTGCACAGAGGGCAGGTCAGGGAAAATATAGCAGAGACAGCTGACGTTTTTTACCTGCAACAAGTGCACGAAGCCAGAGATAACCAAGAAGG
>JAUMBM010000131.1:0-4215 GCA_032115735.1 Saprospiraceae bacterium | reverse complement strand
GACCAGCCCCGCAGCCTGATCGTATCGCCATCCTGAATAAAAGTTCTGGACTGTCCGTCAAGCAGTTTGATCGGACGTTCTCCGCGCCAGGATAGCTCCAGCATACTGCCGAAGCTGCCGGGATCGGGGCCGCTGATGGTGCCGGAGGCCATTAGATCGCCTACGCGTATATTACAGCCATTGACCGTATGGTGCGCCAATTGCTGGGCCATACTCCAGTAAAGATACTTGTGATTGGACTCGCAAAGGGTAGTCAGCGTCCCCTGCTCCGTGATGAGATCGACCGTCAGGCCGATATCAAAATGATGTGCCGACTGTTGCTGCAAATAAGGCAGCGGCAGCGGCTCCTGTGCAGGGCCTGCCTCCCGGAAAGGCTCTAATGCTTCGAGCGTCACCACCCAGGGAGAAACGGTAGAGCCAAAATTTTTTCCCAGAAAAGGCCCTAAGGGCTGGTACTCCCAGGCCTGAATGTCGCGTGCCGACCAATCGTTGAAGAGCAGCATACCAAAGATATACTCCTCTGCCGCTTCGACTTCTACGCTATCTCCCGGGCTAGTATTTTTGCCCACCACAAAGGCCATTTCCAGCTCAAAATCCAGCTGCCGTGTAGGCCCGAAGAGCGGAGAATCGGCTGTTGGCGGCTTCATCTGGCCTTTGGGACGGCGGATAGATGTGCCGCTGACCACGATACTGCCGGCTCGCCCATGGTAGCCAATCGGGATGTGCAGCCAGTTGGGCATGAGCGCATTGTCTTTACCCCGAAACATTATGCCCACATTGGTGGCGTGTTCTCTGCTTGAATAAAAATCGGTATAGTCCCCTACCTGTATAGGCATTATCATGGATACTTCGCGCTGTGGGACAAAACAGGAGGCCATTTTTGCGCGTTCATCACCCGCTTCATTGGCTTCATCCAGCAGGGCGGCTATACGCAGGCGTACCGCCTGCGTGGCTGCTTTTCCCAATGCAATGAAAGGATTGAGTGCAGATGCAGCGAATACTGTGCGATCAATGGTAAAATGCTCGATGACCTCCTCCAGCAGGCCTAGCTGCTCCATGGCGCTGAGGTCAACGACAGAGGTACCTATGATAGATACGACTGCGGTACGTCCGTGTATTGAGCCGATGCCAAAGGGAATGTTTTGCAGAGAGAAATCGCTGTCGTGAGCTACACTTACCCACGAACGCCGGTCAGCAGCAATGGTAAAATCCATACGGTGGTCTTGATTTGGTTGTTTGCGCTGCTAAGATAACAATCACCCGGCAGCCGGGGATTCCTTTTCACGCGCAAGAGCGATTATTTCGTTACCTGCAGCAGAAAAACGGTAGGGCGCCTGTTAAGATCAGGTTTGGGCAGTCGCCGCCATTCCGCAATGGAGTGGGTACGTATGAGCTGGTTTGGCAGCGTCAGGTCTGTTGCCACGGTAAAAAGCGTAGGTGGTGAGAGTGCCTGCAGGGCGGTCTCGAAAAGCATGGTATTGCGATAAGGCGTCTCGATAAAAATCTGTGTCTCGCCATTTCTGGAAGACTGGTTTTCGAGCCTTTTCAGATCTTTGGCGAGGTCCGGACGCTTCAGCTCCAGATACCCGTGGAAAGCAAACTTTTGGCCGTTGAGTCCTGAGGACATAAGAGCGAGCAGAATAGAGGAAGGCCCTACCAAGGGTATCACTTCTATCTCCCGCCGGTGGGCGAGGCGCACCAGCCGTGAGCCCGGATCCGCGACGCCCGGAGCTCCCGCCTCTGACAGAAGGCCGATGCTCCGCCCCTGCAGGGCCGGCTCCAGAAATGAAGGAATCAGCTGCGGCTCCGTCCGTTTGTTCAGCTCAAACAAGAGCGTATCATCGAAAGAGGCTGTATAGCCTGCTTCCCGTAAAAACTGCCTGGCAGTACGCAATTTTTCTACCACGAAAACATCCAGCCCGCGAATGATATCCAGGACATATGCCGGCACCGTATGCAACGAGCCTTCCCCCAGCGGAACGGGGATGAGAAACAACTTGCCTTTTTCTTTTTCAGTCATGACGGCAAATATAGCATTGTAGACGGACAAAGACCAATAACAAGCACATAAGAACATTTTTGAACACAAAAGGTTGTATCTTTACAGACTTTCACGACAACTATGGCTGCAAATTATACCATTCGGCTGCCCCATTTTGAAGGTCCTTTTGATCTGCTCCTCTTCTTCATTGAGCGCGACGAGCTTGATATTTACGACATACCTATTGCGCAGGTCACCCACGATTTTCTGGCTTATATACGCCAGTTGGAGCGTATGAACATAGACCTTGCGAGTGAATTTATACTGGTAGCCGCCACCCTTTGCCGCATCAAAGCCAAGTTGCTCCTGCCCCGCAAGCCCGTAGATGAAGAAGGCCGGGAAATTGACCCCCGCGAGGAACTGGTTGAACGTCTGCTGGAGTACAAGCGCTACAAGAGCGTCCTGGACGACATGCGACAACTGGAGGAGAACCGATTTTTGCGCAACAGCCGCGGCAATGCAGCCGATGAACTTCAGGTCATTGCTACCCGGGGGTTGGTGGATGCAGAAATGGAGTCGGTGACTTTGTTCAAGCTGCTCCGGGCGTTTGAACGCGTTGTTCAGCGGATGGAATACAACAACCAAAAGCTGAGCATTCACCGGGTAGTACGCTTCAATTACAGCATTGAGGAAGCACAGGAACACATACTGTCTTTGATAAGCCGACAGGAGCAAGCCGGCTTCGACGAAATTTTTGCTGTTTGCACCGACAGAATACAAGCCATCATTGTTTTTCTGGGGCTGCTGGAATTGCTCAACCTGCAGCAAGTCCACCTACAGGGCGGTGATCAGGTCAACCAATTCTGGATAGTGCTACACCCCGGCGAAGACGAAGATTTTTCTTCTGCAGAGGAGGAAGAATGATGCTGCCTTTCCAATTTGGCGGCAACATAGTTCGTTGGAATAACGAAAAAGCTATACCTTAGCAAATCTGTTCACTACAATCACATATTTTACATGTTCGGTAACAGTAATAAACAGGATGCGGCAAAGAACAAAAATGCCGTGGCAGCCCCCAGCGCAGGTGGTCCCTCGCTCAATAGTCTTGTACAAGGTTCTACCCTCGAAGGTATCGTTAGTGCACACAGCGACTTCAGAATCGATGGCAGTGTGAAGGGCAAGATTTATTGTGACGCCAAGGTGATTATCGGCCCTTCGGGTACTGTTGAGGGAGAAATCAGCTGCCAAAATGCCGTTATCGAGGGCCGGTTTGAAGGAGTACTGGAGGTTAAAGAGCTGTTGAATGTGCGGGAAACTGCCTTCATTAACGGAGATGTGTCTACGGGCAAATTGATCGTACAGCCGGGCGCCGTCTTCAATGTTGTTTGTAAGATGAACATCGCCCGGGAAGCGGCCACAGCGGCTACCGACAAACCGCTCGCATAACATGGCATCCCCGGAGCAGCACGAGCAGGAAGAAGCCAAACTTAGCAGGCGACGGCAGCAGGCCAACGACTACCTTAAATACTCGGGCATGGCATTCCAGATGGGTATCATCATACTGCTGGGTGTACTGGCCGGCCGCGAGCTGGATCGTGTGTTGGGCACCAAACCCTACCTGACAGTAGCCATGTCGTTGCTCTCCATTGTTGCTGCGCTGTACAGCAGCCTCAAAGATTTTTTCCGCCCAAGCCAGGGTAAAGACCAATTTAAATGACACATCAACAGTTTATTGTACAACTCGGCGGCACGTCGGCTCTCGCTGCTGCCCTGCTGTTGCTACTTCACCGCATCGACATTTTTGCAGGACATGAGCCATTATCCTGGGGCGCCTGGGGCGCCTTCATTGTCCTCACCATTACAGCATACTTCTCAGGGCTGAAAACAGTCAAAAGCCACAATAAGAATCACTTTTCAAATACTGTTTTCGGCTTTTCCATGGGAAAAATTCTGGTGGTGGCACTCAGCGTACTGATTTACACTAAGTCCGTTGAGCCCGAGGGCAAGTTGTTTATCATTCCACTATTCATCGTCTATGCGGTATTTTCTGTTTTTGAGACCATTATGCTCTCAAAAATCGGGCGCATGCAACACTGATTCATTATAATCAGGGCAGCAAATGATCAGGTCATGCTGTGTTTATTGGGCACTTCCTTGTATTTTGCACTGTTTTTAATGCTGGCTTCTCCTGTTCAGACTGCTTACTAAAAATCAACTCCAATGGAAAACAGCCG
>JAUMBM010000130.1:0-4293 GCA_032115735.1 Saprospiraceae bacterium | reverse complement strand
TCATTCAGTCCACAGGCCATCTTCTGGAAGCAGTTGCACATTATGGGCAGCAGCATGGGTACCGATGCGGAGTTTGCGGATATGCTCGCCTTCGTTGCGCAGCACCGCATACGGCCGGTCATCGACAGCATCGTGCCGCTGGAAGAGGCGCCGGAGGCTTTTGCCAAAATGGCTGCGGGGCAGCAACTGGGCAAGCTGGTCATTGATCTGCTGGCCGGTGCGTGATTTGCGCTGGCTTGTGCTCAGCTTAAGGCAAGTATTTTTATCATGTTTTTGCAATCAGGCAGGATGCGCATAGGCTTGCTTTCTGACACCCACGGCTGGCTGGATCCGCAGCTCACCGACGTTTTTGCTGACTGCGACGAACTCTGGCATGCGGGCGATCTCGGCAATCTGGCCGTGGCCGACACCCTGCTGTCGACGGGCAAGCCCCTGCTGGCCGTCTATGGCAACATCGACGATCTCAGCATCCGCCAGCGCTACCCGCTGGATCTTATTTTTGAACGCGAAGGCATCAGGGTGCTCATGACCCACATCGGCGGCTATCCGGGCCGCTACACGGCCCGCCTCAAAAAACTGCTGGACGAGCACCGCCCGCACTTGTACGTGTGCGGGCACTCGCACATCCTCAAGGTTGTCCCCGATCAGGGGCGGCAGTTGCTGCACATCAACCCCGGCGCCTGCGGGCGCGAGGGTTTTCACCGCGTGCGCACTGCTGTGCGGTTTACGCTGGCCGCGGGGAAAATTGAAGAGCTTGAGGTTGTGGAGCTGGGTCTTAGGGGCGTGTATTAGCCTTAAAAACGAGAGATTTTGTTTTTGCGGCTGGCGCCGCAAAAACGAGGAGTTCTATTTTTGCGGCGCCAGCCGCAAAAATAAGGAGGTTTTATTTTTGCGGCTGACGCCGCAAAAACGAGATATTTCGAATAAGCCTGAGTGCAACAGTTTCCACCCTCAAGCCGGACAGCCTTTATGAACGAGAGGTTGCTTTCTCATAGACATTAATAGGCTGGTCGACGATATTGTAGGCCCGGGTTAACAGTGTCCAGCCCTTCCGTTCATAAAAATTCACCAGGTCGGTAGACAGGTACAGCCTGTCAAACCCCTTGCGGGCAGCCTCCGACAGTCCGTGCTCAAGCAACTGTCCTGCCAGACCGCGACCGCGATAAGATTCCTCCACATACAGGCAGGCAAACCACGGCATCAGATCCTGTCGGCTGATAATGTCATTGACCAAAAGTGCGTAAGAACCGATAATCTCATGGCCGTCCAGCAACAAATAAAACTTAGGAAGTTCTTTATGGCTGCTGATAGCATGCTCTATGCAGTCGCGATAAAAATGATAATTGCTGTCACTACCCCAATGGCGCCAGAAGTAATCGATGGCGGCGGGCAGATAGTCCGGCCGCTCCTCCAGACCGATAAGCTCAAAAGTGTGCAGATAATTGGACATTCGTGTGCATTTACTGCGGTAAGTCGACAGGTTTTGTACGTAGCTTTACGGCCGGGCTGTCCGGTTTTACAGCACTTTGGCATGCTGCCAGACACAAAACCTGACGATGTGAAGTATACGTTAAACAAAGTACATATAGCACTATCCGTAAAGGCCTCTGGCAAATAAGTAAGGCGTTATCGCATATTCATCTGCCTGCGCGAAGCTAAAAATTGCCTTGCCGTAGGCTACGCAAGGCAGCGACACACAGGCGCCGGCAGCGCCTGTGTGCCGCTGGCCGGACTAGCCAACCACCACGTTAATCATCCGTCCCGGCACCACGATCACCTTTTTCACCGACTTGCCTTCCAGGTATTTGGCCAGAGACTCCATGCCGCGCACGGCCGCTTCCAGCTCCGCCGGCGTAGCCGTGGCGGGAAAATCGACCGTCAGGCGCGTCTTGCCATTGAGGGCAATCGGATAGGTGATGGTATCGGCCTGCAGGTAGGCAGGATCGAAAGTCGGGAATGACGTGCGGTGCACGCTGTCGGTTTCGCCCAGTGCGTGCCAGAGCTCCTCGCTGAGGAAGGGCGCAAATGGCGCCATGACGACGACCAGTTCGCGCAGCACAGCGCGCTTGCGGCAGCCGAGGCGACCCAACTCGTTGGTAGCCACCATGAAAGCGCTGATACAAGTATTGAACGAGAAGCGCTCGATGTCTTCGCTGACTTTTTTGATAGTCGCGTGCAACACCCGCAGCTCCTCGCGGGAAGGCTGCTCATCGGTCACCGCCCAGCTGCCCGCCTCCGTATAAAAGAGCGCGCGGAACTTGCGCAGGAAGCGGCTCACGCCGTCGATACCCTTAGTATTCCAGGGCTTGGCATCCTCGATAGGCCCCAAAAACATTTCGTACATGCGGAAGCAGTCAGCCCCGTACTTGGCCACCACATCATCCGGATTGACCACATTGAAGTAGCGCTTGGACATTTTGCCCACCTCCGAGACGGTCTGCAACTGCATACTGGCGGCATCGCCGGCAGGCAGGAAGCTGCCGTCGCGGTAAATACCCTCCTTGGATTCGAAGATGGCCGTCGCAAAATCGGGCCGCCAGTCGATAAACTGCTGTATGCCCTGCTCCGTCAGGTGCGAGTTGGGCGTACCGTATTCCGCCACAAAATCGACATGTATGGGCATGCGCGCAAACTCACGTCCGTATTGCTCCTGCTCTTCCTTGGCGATGTCGGCGCTCACAAAACGGCTGTGGCCGTCGACCTTATCTTTTTGCAGCATCAGGTACTCGATGATGCCCTGTATCATGCCCTGGTTGATCAGCTTTTTGGCAAACTCGCGCTCCGGCGCGAGGCCGAGATCGTAGAGGAAGTGATTCCAAAAGCGGCTGTACAACAAGTGACCCACAGCGTGCTCGGAGCCACCCACATACAGATCCACATCTTTCCAGTAGGCCAGCGCCTCCGGCGAAGCAAAAGCCCCCTCGTTGTGCGGATCCATATAGCGGTACCAGTACCAGGAGGAACCCGCCCAACCGGGCATGGTCGACAACTCGTATTCGTACTGATCTTCGTATTTCCAGCCTTCGGCCCGCCCCAGCGGCGGTTCGCCGGTAGCGGTGGGCAGATACTTATCTACTTCGGGCAGCAACAGTGGCAATTCACTGTCGCTCAGCGGGTAAGGAATACCCTCCTTCCAGTAGACCGGCACCGGCTCTCCCCAGTAGCGCTGCCGGCTAAAGACAGCATTGCGCATGCGATACTGCACCTTGCCCCTGCCCTTGCCATTGGACTCCAGCCAGTTGATCAGGCGGGGCACCGCCTCCGCATAGCCCAGGCCGTTGATCAGGTCCGAATTGATGTAGCGCCCCTCTTTGGTCGGGTCAGCTGCCTCTTCGAGGCCCTGCTGGGCGTCGAGAATCGGCACGACGGGCAGGGAGAAATGCCGCGCAAAATTCCAGTCGCGCTGGTCGCCCGAAGGTACCGCCATGACCGCCCCCGTGCCATAGCCCGCCAGCACATAATCGGCCAGGTAGACGGGCACCTGCTCGCCGCTCACCGGATTGATGCAGTAGCTGCCGGTAAACACCCCGGTCACCCGCTTGACCTCAGCCATCCGCTCGACATCCGAGCGGGAAGCTGCCCAGCGGACATACTCCTCCACCGCAGCGCGCTGCGTGTCGGTCGTCAACTGGCTCACCAGCTCATGCTCCGGCGCCAGGCACATAAACGTGACCCCGTAGATCGTATCGACCCGCGTAGTAAACACCTCTATCTCCGTCTCCGAATGATCCGCCAGCGGAAAGCGGACGCTGGCGCCCTGCGAGCGGCCGATCCAGTTGCGCTGCTGATCTTTAAGGCTTTCGGGCCAGTCGATGGTATTGAGCCCTTCGAGCAGTCGGTCGGCATAGGCCGTGATGCGCATACTCCACTGTTTCATGAGTTTGCGCTCCACCGGATGCCCCCCCCGCTCACTCAGGCCGTCTTTGACCTCATCGTTGGACAGCACCGTGCCCAGTGCCGGGCACCAGTTGACGAAGCTTTCTTCGGGAAAAGTGAGGCGGTAGTGCAGCAGAAAGCGCGCGCGCGCCTGCTCGTCCATGGCCGCCCAGTCGGCAGCCGTGATGCGGGGCGTATGCTCATCGCAGGCGGCCTTCACGCCCGCGTTGCCTTCGGCCGCGAGCCGTGTCTCGAGCGCCTCGATGGGCAGGGCCTTGCCCGCCGCCTGGTCGTAGTAGTGGTGAAAAAGCCGCAGGAAGATCCATTGCGTCCAGCGGTAGTAATCGGGATTGCTGGTGCGCACTTCGCGCCTCCAGTCAAAAGAGAAGCCGAGGTTGTCGAGCTGCTGCCGGTAGC
>JAUMBM010000129.1:0-7976 GCA_032115735.1 Saprospiraceae bacterium | reverse complement strand
GCAACACATGCAGCGGCAACGAGCGCGCCAGCATTTCAAACGGCTGAGCGTTGACATGCCCCCCCAACCCCTGTGCGAGTGTTTGGTAAAACAACTCTTCCCAATCACCCTGAACATCTTTGAGACGTGCAGCCAGTTTTTCTGTCCTCCGCGCCAGTCGCTCAACCAACAATCGGTCAAGCCAAGCCTTGCGCACCACTTCGGGTACGGAGTGGATTTCCTGTTGGCAAGGTATCCAACTTGCAGCCCGCATCAGTCGTTGGTAGCGCCCCAGCAAATCCTTCTCAATACGCTGTTTGAGTTCAAGGCAAGGAATGAGTACGCCTGCCTCTGTCAGTATAGGACTGTCCTCCTCCAGCACCACATGTAACACCACATTGCGGTAAGCCGGATCCGTTGTATGCTTATGTGCAACCCAGTCCGACGCATTGATATGGATTTCAACATTTCCAACCCAAATCGTATCCCCGATGCGAATCCGGGCATTGCAAAAATCCGGCCCGGACAGCGTATTGCGCTCCCCTCTGCGAATGATTTCAATTTCTTCACCCATGGTTGTTTTCAGACCCCGGTGATCAAAGTGACCCAATTGCCACACATAGTACAAAAAGTCCTCCCGCATAGCGCTACCGATTTATCTAGTATCGCTGCTGCTTCGCATTCAACGAGGAGCCCGCGATCTGTTATACAGTCGCAGCAAACCGACATTTTCCATAATTTTTTATAAAAAAGATACTCAAGTTGCGTTTGGCAGGTTACGCCGGGCCCCGGAGGCCGCTTCTCCCACGACTAATGACTGTTACTCATCATCTGGCAGCAACTAGGCTCGTTCAGAATGCAAAAATTTATGAACCCATGCCTTATATCTGCCCACAGCGACGGTTGCCCCTGACCTCACATTTGCTGCCAGGATGATCATTTCCATTACCAGTCTTTCCAGACGCCCCTATTGGGTAGCAGATACCCCCTGCGTATGGCTGGCCTCGTGGCCCAGCTGTGAGAGAAAGCCAAGCGTCTGATCCAAACTTTTGAGAACAGAAGCATTGTGCGGCAGGGTAATTTCCTGGGCGATCAGCTGATAACCCGAAAAAAGGAAATGAACAGAAGAACAAGCCTTGCAGAGACGATCCACGTAGTGCTGTATGGACTCCCGTGCGAAGGGCTCTGTTATCATGGTAAAAATGTAGTTAGGCATGCGAATATTGACAGCATCTCGCAAGTCTGTGACTGAAATATCCTGCCCCAGATAAACGACGCGGTGTCCCCTGTTTTTCAGCAAATAGTACATAAAAAGCAGGCTGAGCTCCTGTCGTTCACCATCCGGCAAAAACAGCATGAAGCACTGCTGTTCACTATTGGCGGGGCCGGTAGGAAGCTGATCGATGGCTACGATGAGCTTCTGCCGGATCAGGTAGCTGATATAATTCTCCTGAACAGGGCTGATAGAACCCGTGAGCCACAGAATACTGAGCTTTTCGAGAAAAGGATAAACAACCTCCTGCATACAGCGCTCGAAGCCCATCTGTTGAATGCTGGCATTGAATACGCGATTAAAGCTGTACTCATCCATATCAATCATAGCCAGTGTGAGGGTATCGATGGGTGTATCTCCCGGTTGTATGGCCTGACGTTCGGCGATGAGCGCGACCTGTTCGGCAATTTCTTGCCGGCTCATTCGGGCAATCTTGGATATCTTTACTCCGTTGCGATTGAGGAGAGCTACATTGAGTACAAACTTGAGGTCATCATCCTCGAAATACCGGACATTGGCTTCCGTACGCTTGGGATGGATAATTCCATAACGCTGCTCCCAAATACGCAGAGTATGCGCTTTGATGCCAGATAACTTTTCCAGATCACTGATGGAATATACCGCCACGCCACTTTTTTTTTCTATTGTGGTAATTGAGGAAGGAGTCAGCCGGTGATACTCCTGATAACCACAGAATACCGCGTAAAATAAACCAGAAATCCTGAATTTGACAACACTATCTAAAAATACTTTACGACAGTCTCTGGTGACTAAGTACGGCAAATGGGTAACATAGCCAAAGAAAAAAGGTTTAAAAATTCGTGGCTTATACTACCTTAGAGCCGTCGTGACTAAAAGCCGACAATTTTTACCCTTGTGTTTATTCATTTTTGACTACTTTTATACGTTTTTTGTCTGTGCCGGCATCTGTTAAGATGTCAGCAATATAAAACTTACGATTTATGGGCCGGATTTTTACGTATGTATTCCTGAGTGCTTTTATGCTACTCTCAGGATGGCAGGTCAGCGCACAAGTATCGTGCCAGTACAATCTTCAACTGTACGACAGCTTTGGTGATGGCTGGAACGGTGCAGTCCTGACAGTAAATGTTGGCGGCACCACTACGCCCTATACACTCAGTCCGGGTGGCGGCGCCAGCTTTCAGGAGTTTACCCTGACCGTTACGGCAGGCGACACGCTGCGGCTGTCTTACACGCCTGGCAGCTGGGAAAATGAAGTTTCCTATTTTCTGCTCGACGGCGACGGCAACGTAGTCTTTTCCGCCGGCCCCAATCCGCCGGTAGGTGCCAATATTTTTGAGACGGTCATAATATGCCCCGCCTGTCCTGCGCCACCTGCTGCCGATGTATCTATCGATGATATCCGCGCATTCTATGCTGACATTAGCTGGACCCCGGCCGATCCCAATGGACAGACACTCATAGAGTACGGTCTGGCCGGGTTTAGTCCCGGCACAGGACAGCAGCGCACCTCATCCGGCAGTTCGCTGCGGCTACAGCCGCTGTTGCAATACACTGATTATGAATTCTACCTGCGGGCAGCCTGCTCCGGGGGCGATACCAGCCTCTATCGGGGTCCTTTTGCGTTCAAAACGCGAAGAGCCTACGATGTAGGGGTAGTGGATGCCTTTGTTGAAGCTGTCGATTGTGACCTGTACGGGGTTGAAGAGATTGCGCTGGTGATGCAGAACTTTGGTGGACTCCCCCAAACTTTCATCCCCTACAATTTCACTGTCAACGGAGTACCCGGCGGCGTAAGCCAGCCACAAGACGGCTTTTTTACGGGCGTCATGGGGGTTGACAGTACCTTCGAGACGGTCTTTGAAACTACTTACAACTTCTCTACGCCAGGAGAGTATACCATTCAGGTGTTCACGCAACTCTCGCAGGACACCAACTACGTCAACGATACGCTGACCTTCTCCATCACAACAGCCCCCTTCATCGATGAGCTGCCTTACTTTGAGGGGTTTGAAGTGTACAATGGCGGATGGACAGTGGGCACGCAGAGCCGGAACCCCAGCTGGAAACACGGTAAACCCGCAGGGGCACTGATTTCTGCTGCTGCCAGCGGCAACAATGCCTGGGTTACCAACCTGGCAGGTAATTACAACAGCGGAGAGCTTTCCTATCTGGTCTCCCCCTGCATGGATTTCTCCGGCCTGAATCAGGATCCGAGAATTTCTTTCTCCTTAAGGGTACAGACAGAAGCCTGCTGCGATGAGCTTTGGCTTGAGTCAAGCACCGATGGTGGAGAAACCTGGACAAAAGTGGGTGCCTCAGGCTCAGGACTCAACTGGTACAACGACAACGTCAATCAATGGTGGGACGGCAATGGTGGCTTCACCGGTTGGGTAACTGCTGTGAATGTCCTTCAGGGAACAGCAGGTGCTGATCAGGTACGGCTGCGGTTCGTATTCAGCAGTGACTTCTCAGTTACGGCTGAGGGTATTGGTATAGACAATATCCTTATCAGCCCGCAGGTAGCTGTTGATCTGGCTTCCGTTACGGCCAGCAATGCCGCCGGCAACTCCTGCGGCATCCCCAACGATGCGGTAACAGTCAACCTGATCAACCTGGGCACAGATACGCTCACAACCTTCTCGGTTGCCTATCAGGTCAATGGAGGGGCTATCGTAAATGAAACAGTCAACGCTACTGTCAACCCCGGACAAAGTTACCCCTATACTTTCGTCACGCCATTTAACTCCAGTGCTCCCGGCGCCTATCAGGTAGTCGTATGGAGTAACCTCGCTAATGATGGTATACTTTTCAATGATACGACTACTTTCGTCTTTAATTCGGCGTTAGCGTTCCCCAACTTCCAGGATTTTGAATCAGGTGGCCTACCGCCCAACTGGACATTTGACACCGATTTGTTTGTCACCAATGGGCACAATAATACTTCCTTTGTCCTCTACGATAACCTGTATTCCGCAGACCAGACGATGAATTTCGCCTCGCCTGCTTTCGGACCGGTACAAGCCGGAGACGTTCTGTACTTTGAGTACCGCTACAGTCTGTGGTCGGCAGGTACGGCTCCTCATACGCTGAGTGGTAATGACAAGCTGGTTGTTAGCATATCTACGGATTGCGGGCAGAACTACACGGATCTTTACACCATCGATGCCAACAACCATACGCCTACTGTCGATATGACTTCTGTGAGCATCCCGCTGGACAGCTATCTGGGACAAGCTGTCAAAGTCAGGTTTGTAGGTACTTGGGGTAGTGGCGACTACTGGCTCGATATCGATAATATTTTCCTGCAGCGGTGCTCAGGCCTGCAGCTTTCTGCAGATATCACGGATGCTACCGGACAAGCAGCCGGCGACGGTGCTGTCACTGTGGTCCACGGTCGTCCCACGGGTCCATTCACTTACCAGTGGAGCAATGGCGCAACAACCAGAACGGTTACGTCACTGAACCCCGGCATATACACAGTTACTGTAACCGACAGGTTTGGCTGTCAGGATGTGCTGACGGCTGTTGTAGATGTTATGGTCAACGCTTCATCCATTGATTTGCCTTTGGGCGACATCTTGCTGGCTCCCAATCCTTCTGTCGGTGGAAGCTGGCTGAATATTGAGCTTCGCGAGAGCAGCGATATCCAGATTCGGGTGTTCAATGCACTGGGTCAGCAGCTGTGGCAGTCAGCGGTGATGCCCAATGTCAGTCGACTGCGTCAGGAAATAGCGCTGCCGGCAGCGGCCCCGGGACTTTATTTTGTTCGTATCCAAGACACTACAGGTAAGCAACAGACGATTCGCTGGATACGCCAGTAATAATTGTCCGTTTCTTTGAAACACAGTACCTGTATCATCACAACGATATTCAATCTAAGCGCTCCCTTCGGGGAGCGCTTTTTTTATCTACGTTTTTTCCGCGCAAGCGGTAGCCTCAGATGCCGCTATAGCAATTTATATTGATTCATGCTTCGCTACTACAGGCGGGAAAACACTTTCAGCCCGATAAAATATCCATCTCCGTAAACCTTATCAAGCTTCGCACAGTTAGGCTAAAAGTAATTGCATATTACACAGTTTATCGGATGAGGCAAATGAAAATCGGCATAGTCTGTTACCCGACCTATGGAGGAAGTGGCGTCATGGCGACGGAGCTAGGCTTAGGGCTGGCGCGCAAAGGTCATGAAATCCACTTTATCACCTATAGTCGACCTGCACGATTGTCGGCTTTTCAGGAGAATGTCATTTACCATGAGGTGACACTCGAAGACTATCCTCTATTTGAACACACGCCTTATGACACTGCGTTGGCCAGCAAGCTGGTAGATGTCGTGCTGTTCGAAAATCTGGATATTTTGCATGTACACTATGCCATACCACATGCAGCCGTTGCCTACATGGCCAAAAAAATCCTGATCAGTCAGGGACGTTACGTGCCTGTGATTACGACCCTGCACGGTACTGACATTACCCTTGTCGGTTCCAACCCTGCTTTTGCCCCTGTGGTAGCTTTTTCGATCAATAAATCAGATGGTGTCACCGCTGTTTCCAATAGTCTGCGACAGCAGACATACGACAGTTTTGCCATTCAGCGGGATATCAAAGTAATTTACAATTTTGTAGATTTCACCCGTTTTACCAAAACCAATAAAGACCACTTCAAAAAAGCCATTGCCCCTAATGGAGAGCGCATTTTAGTCCACACCAGCAACTTCCGGAAAGTAAAACGCATAGAAGACGCCATTTATATATTTCAGCAGGTGCTTCAACAAATGCCTGCCAAGCTGTTGCTCATCGGTGACGGTCCTGAACGTCACAACCTGGAAGAATTATGCAGAAAGCTGGGGCTGTGCCATGAGGTCAGATTTCTGGGTAAACAAGATGCTATTGAGGAAATACTGGCCATTGCCGATCTCTTTTTAATGCCCTCGGGCAGTGAAAGTTTCGGGCTGGCTGCACTGGAGGCCATGGCTTGTGAAGTACCTGTATTATCAACTAATGTAGGTGGACTACCCGAGATTAATATTCACGGCCAAACGGGCTATCTGGCTGAAGTAGGTGATATAGATACGATGGCCGCTTATGCAATTAGCATCCTTAGCCAGGAGGAAGAATTGCAGAAATTTCGTGCTGCAGCTTTAGCGCAAGCTAAACGTTTTGATTTACAAGAGATATTGCCTCAGTACGAAGCGTATTACGAAGAGGTTCTTACCAATACTGTTTTCCCTGTCGAATAAAATTCCTGCTACAAGATTTTGCGGAGGTGGGCTGGCAGCACGTTGTGAGCGTAAGCTGGCGGGAGAGGAAAACCCGTGTAGGCTGCTGCCTCGTCCAGCGCCTTACAGAGCTGAAAATTTTGCTGGGAATAGGTAGGAGCCCATTGCTGCGCGGCACAATAGTTGGCCAGGTACGCCTGTTCTGTCTGGCCGGGCGTTGGTACGAGGATTGCTCTTTGTCCTATGGTGGCCAGATCCATCAGTGTGCTGTAGCCCGATCGGCAAATCAGTAAGCGGGCACTTGCCAGCAGATCTGCTAGTTCGCTACCCCCCAAATAATCGACCACTTGCACGCTGCCCAGGCTGTATCGTTTATTTTTTCCCGCTACCCCCCGAAGCAGCCAGGCTGACAAGCCGCTGCTGCGAAGCTGTTCCAACAGCTGTTTCTCCCAGCGGCTGCGGGCCGGTTCGGGCCCTGACAGCATGGCTACAATGGGCCCGTGCGAATTATGATTTGCTCTTTCGCGTCTGGGCTCCATACGCGATAGCCAACCCATATAAGATGGCTGTCGGGCAAAATCACCATGCGCAAGCTGTCCAGCAAGCTGAAAACCGATTTCCTGATAATCAGGCACCCACCAACCATCAAAACGCATCAGCCACTGTTGCTGGATTCGATTGACCGCATTTTGCAGCAGGGTTCCGTGAACTTGTATGGTAAGCTGGTGCGTGATGAAGTAGCAGGGAAGGTCGGGTGACCAACAGCCGTAGCGATTATCGGCTATGACAACGTCAATTGCCAGCCTGCGCTGGATGCTGCGAAGCCAGCGATGCTCTGCTGCGATGGCGCGCAAGATGCCTACTGCCTGCAACCCCATATTAGCGTACATATTATCAAAAAAATACCGCACGTTGTAGGCTGGCATCTCCAGACACTGCTGCCGGGGACAGGCGTCCCGCAGTAACTGCAGTGCCCGGCCCGCACTGGCCACCACTACATCGGCTCCCAGGATTTCCAGCTGTTCGACTATGGGTACGACCCTTGCTGCATGGCCGAGACCCCAGTCGAGCGCGCACACCAGCACTCTTTTTCCAGCCAGCATCAATCGACAATCATGGCCGTGCGATCTAGCTCCTGCTGCCGTATGTTGGCAGGCAAATCTCTGTACGCATACTGCTGATTTCGCAACTGCGGCACAAAACCTGCTTCCCGTATAGCATCCTGAATCCCGTTGGCGGTAAAACGGAAGCGAGCGCCGGCGGCAGACACCACATTTTCTTCTATCATAATAGAGCCAAAATCATTGGCGCCCGAATGCAGGCACACCTGTGCTATCTGTTTGCCGATGGTCAGCCAGGACGCCTGGATATTGACCACATTGGGCAGCATAATTCTGCTGAGCGCAATCATGCGGATATACTCGTCGCCCGTAACTGTATTTCTGGCTCTTTTGAGCTTTTTCAGTATGGTATCCTCATCCTGAAAAGGCCAGGGGATAAAAGCTATGAAGCCCTTAGCGT
>JAUMBM010000128.1:0-7659 GCA_032115735.1 Saprospiraceae bacterium | reverse complement strand
CTTACAAGGCCATTTTGGGCGGCAAACAAGTAGCGGTACTGGTGCCTACCACCATTTTGGCACTGCAGCATTACAGAACCTTCAGCGAGCGACTCGGTTCTTTCGGTGCCTCCATTGATTACCTCAATCGCTTCCGCACGGCTGCCGAGAAGAAGCAGGTAATGAGTAAGCTGGAAGACGGGCAGGTAGACCTCGTTATTGGCACGCATGCCCTGTTGGGTAAAGAGATTAAATTCAAGGACCTTGGCCTGCTGATCATTGATGAAGAGCAAAAATTTGGCGTAGCTGCCAAAGAAAAACTGCGCAATCTTAAAGTAAACGTAGACACCCTGACCCTCACAGCGACCCCTATACCCCGCACGCTGCAATTCAGCCTGATGGCCGCCCGGGACCTGTCGGTCATCCGCACCCCGCCGCCCAATCGGCAGCCCATACATACGGAAGTGCGTATGCCCAACGATGCGCTGATTCGCGATGCAATCTATTTTGAGATCAATCGCGGGGGGCAGGTATTTTTTGTGCACAACCGGGTCAAGGATTTGGCCGACAAGCTCGCACATATTCGGCGACTCTGTCCCGACATACATATAGCCATGGCGCACGGGCAGATGCCCGCAGACGAACTTGAGCGGGTGCTGGTCGATTTTATCGAGCGGCGCTACGACCTGCTGCTGTGTACCAACATCATTGAGACGGGGCTCGATATCCCCAACGCCAATACAATGATTATCGATGAGGCCCACAATTTTGGCATCTCAGACCTGCACCAGTTGCGAGGACGGGTAGGCCGCAGCAATCGAAAAGCATTTTGCTACCTGATTACCAAGCCCTTGTCTGTGCTGACCCCCGAGGCACGCAAACGGCTGCGCACGCTGGAAGAGTACACTGACCTGGGCAGTGGATTTGACATCGCCATGCGCGATCTGGATATACGGGGTGCCGGCAACATGCTGGGTGCTGAGCAGAGTGGCTTTATCGCAGACATAGGCTATGAGACGTTTCAGCGAATACTTGAAGAGGCTGTTTACGAGCTCAAGCACAACGAATTTAAAGAAACCTTTCAGGAAGAAATCAGTCGCGAGCGCGTATTTGTGCGTGATGTACAGATAGATACGGATGTAGAGATGCTCATCCCCGATGAGTATGTATCCAACATTCAGGAACGTCTGAGCCTGTATACGGCGCTGGACGCGCTGCCGGATGAGGCTGCCCTGCAGCAATTCGAGCAGTCGCTGCGGGATCGGTTTGGACGCATCCCGCCCCAGGTCAGGGAGCTTTTTGACGGCGTGCGCCTTCGCTGGGTATGCAAGGAGCTCGGTTTTGAACGCATCGTGCTCAGAGAGCGCAAGCTGCGCTGCTATTTTGTGGAAAATCCGCAAAGCCCTTACTACGAGACGGCACAATTCCAGCAGCTCATTCAATTCCTCAATACCCAGGGCAAGTTGAGAGGCCTGTCACTCAAGCAAGCGGCACGTTTTCTCATTATGAGCAGGGAAGGCGTGAGAAGTCTGCATGCTGCCAATGAGCTGCTGCAGGAAATTCGTAGCCAGCTCAGTGTACCTACATAAATCAGTAACCATACTTATGAGCATGATAAAAGCATTTATTTTCGACCTCGACGGTGTAATTGTTGATACAGCCCGCTACCACTATCTCACCTGGCGGCGGCTGGCCAATGAGCTGGGCGTTGATTTTACCGAAGAGCGCAACGAGCTGCTCAAAGGCGTCGGGCGCATGGAGTCCCTTGAGCTCATCCTGGGCTGGGGTCAGATACACGACTTGTCAGAGGAAGAAAAAGAGGCACTGGCTGACAAGAAAAACGGCTGGTATCAGGCGTATGTCCGCGATATGGATGCCCGTGAAATTCTCCCCGGCGTAGTCGATTTTTTGGAAAAAGCCCACGCCATGGGCGTCTTGCTGGCTATTGGTTCCGGCAGTAAAAATGCGCGCACCATCATTGCCCAGACCGGACTGGCTTCCTATTTTTCAGCGCTTGTTGATGGCAATGAGCTTACACGTTCAAAACCTGATCCTGAAGTTTTTCTGCTGGCGGCCAGGGCCTTGGGACAAGAGCCGGCCAACTGTGTGGTCTTCGAGGATGCGGCCAGGTGCATAGATGCGGCCCTAGGCGGCGGTTTTTACGCCGTAGGCGTAGGAGAGCCTGCGGCTTTGGGACACGCACAATTGGTCATCAACGATTTTGCCGGCCTCGAGCCGGCGGCCCTGATTCAGCAGCTAGCACAATAGCCAGCTCTCGACGGGTATATCCCCGCCGGAGATAATACCCTCAAAAGGCTTATACAGCCAACACTTTGCAGCAGCAATAAACGAAATCCGGTAGCCGGCAAACGCTGATTGCCGACTTATCAGTAACTTTGAAAGATTTCATCATTTAACAACAACCAGACACGATGAAGCAATATATCCAACACGATGAATGGCGTATTCTGGAAGAAGGCTTCGTTCCTGAATACAATAAAATATCGGAAAGCCTGTTCAGCATTGGCAATGGCCATCAGGGACAGCGCGCCAACTTCGAAGAGCAGTACAGTGGTGAAAGCTTACAGGGGAGCTATCTTGCAGGCATTTATTATCCGGATAAAACGCGGGTAGGCTGGTGGAAGATTGGCTATCCCGAGTCTTTTGCTAAGGTACTGAATGCCCCCAACTGGATTGGGCTGGACTTTGAGTTTGACGGATTGGCATTAGATCTGGCGAAATGTAAAATACTGTCCTTCCGGCGGGAGCTCAATATGCAGGCAGGCTATCTCGAACGCAGCTTTACTGCACAGATAGCTGAAGGGCGCACGGTGGAGGTAAAAGCCACTCGTTTCTGCAGTATTGTCGATACAGAAGCCGGTGCCATCCGTTATGCCATCAAGCCGCTCGATTTCAGTGCCACACTGCTGATACGTTCTTACATTGATGGTGATGTTAAAAATCAGGATGCCAACTGGGAAGAAAAATTTTGGCAGGAAGTTGACACTCGCGCCCGCCGGCGCTCGGCCTACGTCATCACGCAAACAAAGAAGACGGCTTTTCAGGTGTGTACCGGCATGAAGTTTAGCGTAGTGCACAACGGCGAAACGCTGGACATCAAAAGTCAGCGCATAGAACGCGAAAAATATGCCGGCTGCGCCACTGAGATCAGTGTAAAAGCGGGTGACGAGTTAGTAGTTTACAAATACGCTGCCAATGTGACCTCGCGCGACCATCTGCCTGCGCAGCTGCTGGAGCGATGCAAGCAGGTGGTAAAGCAGGCTTTTAATAAAGGCTTTGACCAGATGCTGGCAGAGCAGACGGAAGCCTGGAAAGCCAAGTGGGCCGAGGCGGATGTGCGTATTGAAGGCGATATTGCCGCCCAGCAAGGCATACGATTCAATATTTTTCAACTGTACCAGACGTATACGGGCGAAGATGAGCGCCTCAATATAGGTCCGAAAGGGTTTACGGGCGAAAAATACGGCGGCAGCACCTATTGGGATACCGAAGCCTACTGCCTTCCCTTCTACCTAGCAACTGCTGAGCCCAAGGTAGCGGCCAACCTCTTGGTGTATCGCTACAAACACCTCGGCAAAGCTATTGAAAACGCGGCCAAGCTGGGTTTCAAACAAGGTGCGGCCCTGTACCCCATGGTGACCATGGACGGATCAGAAAGTCACAACGAATGGGAGATTACTTTCGAGGAAATTCACCGGAACGGAGCCATAGCTTATGCTATCTACGACTATATACGGTACACGGGACATAAGACCTATCTCATCGATTACGGCCTTGAAGTCCTGATTGCCATCAGTCGTTTTTGGGCGCAGCGCGTACACATATCCGAGGTAAAAGGCATGTACGTTATCCATGGTGTCACCGGGCCCAACGAGTACGAAAACAACGTCAACAACAACTGGTACACCAACTACATCGCCCGCTGGTGTATGGAGTATACGCTCACAGCCCTCGAGTATGTGAAGACGCAGGCACCGGACGCCTATGCCGCACTGGCTGAGCGCATACATTTTGCCGAAAAAGACGAAGCAGCTCGCTGGCAGACAATTGCTGCCAACATCTACCTGCCCGAAGATCCCGAGCGGGGCATATTCCTGCAGCAGGAAGGATTTTTGGACAAAGAGCTGCTGACAACCGATCAGCTGGATCCTGCTGAGCGCCCCATAAACCAACACTGGAGCTGGGACAGGATCCTCCGCTCAGTATTTATCAAGCAGGCCGATGTTTTGCAGGGATTATATTTCTTTGAATACGCCTTTGACAAAGAAACCATAGCCCGTAACTTCGATTTTTACGAACCCAGGACAGTTCACGAATCCTCTCTTTCGCCCTGTGTCCATTCCATTTTAGCGGCGGCCCTCGGCAAAGAGGAGAAAGCCTACGAGATGTATCTGCGCACTGCGCGCCTCGATTTGGATGACTACAACAACGATACTGAGGACGGCTGTCACATCACCAGTATGGCCGGCGCCTGGATGTCGGTGGTGAAAGGATTTGGCGGTATGCGTGTGTATGATGACGTATTGCACTTCAACCCCATCATCCCGCGGCAATGGAAGTCATACACTTTCTCCATCTCCTTCAGGGAGCAGCAGCTTGAGATTTGCGTAACCCACAAGGGCGTCGAGCTTCTCAACAAGAGCGGCCAGGCGGTTAATTGTCGTGTGTATGGACAGTCCTGCGAGCTTACAGCCAATAATCTTTTAACAATCGACAGAAATCATTAATTTTGTTTGACCATTCAATTTGTCCGCATATGAAAAAAATATTTGTTTTGGTCTTTCTCGCATGGGCATTTTACGGCTGCAAGTCTGACCAAGCCCCCACGGAGGCAGAACAATCGCAGGCGCCCGGTGTAGATCCGGGCATATACAAGCCTGCTCCTGCTGGTCCGGGGTCTTTCCGTTCACCCATCCCGGTACCTATCACTTCCAGAGAAGCGCAGGTGCTTACCCAGCAGTTTTGGGTATTTGAATATTACATTGATCCTCAAACACCTACCAACAACCGCCCCAACAGAGGGCGCTGGTACAAGATCAATCCGGACGGTACATTTGAGAGTGGCCATTGGGATAAAAAAACAGCTCAGGGCAGCTGGGGCTTAGGCCGCAGCGAGGATCAGCAGTTTGTGACCGTACACTTCGACAGTAGCCTCGACGCTGAAGACAGTGAGTATATGATTCAGGGCATCAACGATCAGGACGATGCCATGAGCTGGGTAGGTACCGACTACTATAGTCAGGGACATATCATGGTTAAGGTTATCAAGTTGCTGACGATGCCCACTAAGAAGCAATTTGGGGTAGAGGAATAGCCAATACAGGCTGCGAGAGCCTGTAATTTGTGGAAAAATGCACCTGCCTGCCTGATCAGTGCACGCGCCCGGGGCGCGTGCACTGATCAGGCAGGTTCTGTATTTTAAATAAACCAGCTGCGCACCCGCTGAGCGGGCGGCTGCGCGTCTGAGATACTTTTTCACGCAACAATTGCCGGGTATGGAGAAACCAAAAAATTTATTCGCCTTCTTGGTAGGATTTGTCATTGTGCTAAGCGTGCTTGCATGCCGCAACAATGGCGAGGCAGGCTACTTCAACCCGTTTTCGGCAGGTGATGGAGGCTGGGGCAAGCCTTCGGCTGCTGCCCCGGCCTGGGCCGAGCAGGCCAATATCTACGAAGTCAATGTACGGCAGTACAGTCCCGAAGGTACTTTTGATGCTTTTGCGGCTCACTTGCCGCGATTGAAGGCCATGGGCGTAGACATTCTTTGGCTCATGCCTATCCATCCCGTGAGCCTTGAAAAGCGCAAAGGAAGCCTGGGAAGCTACTATGCCGTTGCCGACTACAGAGGTATCAACCCTGAATTTGGTACGCATGCCGACTTCAGGCGGCTGGTCGACAGCATACATACATTGGGCATGCGCGTCATCATCGACTGGGTTCCCAACCACACAGGCTGGGATCATTCGTGGATTGTGGAGCACCCCGACTGGTACACCCAGGATACAGCCGGTAATATTGTAGACCCGGTTGATCCTGCTACCGGTAAATCCTGGGGCTGGACCGACGTAGCCGACCTCAACTACGACAATACAGACATGCGGGCTGCCATGATTGCCGATATGCTGTACTGGGTTGATTCCTTTGCCATTGACGGTTTCCGCTGCGACGTAGCCTCCGAGGTGCCCGACGATTTCTGGGAAGAGGCCATCGCACAATTGCGAAAGCACAAGCCAGACATATTTATGCTGGCGGAAGCCGAGCACCCCCCTCACCGCAACGAGGAGCTCTTTGCCATGTCTTATGGCTGGTCTTTTCACCATCTGCTCAACCGCATTGCTAAAGGGCAGGCGGGGCCTGCCGAGGTACAAGCCTGGTGGGAAGCAGATAAAAAAACCTTCAAGCGCGGCTACCACATGCACTTTATCACCAATCACGATGAGAATTCGTGGAGCGGTTCAGAGTATGAGCGCATGGGACCAGCGGTTGACGCACTAGCCGTGCTGGCTTTCACCCTGGACGGCATGCCGCTGATTTACAGTGGGCAGGAAGCTGGTATGGACAAGCGGTTGCGCTTTTTTGATAAAGATACTATCCCTTGGGGCAACCTCAGTCGCAGCGGCTTTTACCAAAGCCTGCTCCAGTTGAAGCATGAAAATCCCGTGCTGGCCAACGGGCCGTCGGGGGCGGATCCGGAGTTTCTCGACTTTGATGCGCCCAGCGTGCTGGGCTACTATCGCCGCAAAGATGCCGAAACCGTACTGGTTCTACTCAATCTCAGCGCAGAGCCGGTGAGCTTTAGCTGGGACAAAGAAAACCTGGCCGGTGCTTACAGAGATGTTTTTCAGCAAAAAACCCGCGAGCTCAATATGCGGGGTATTATTCAATTACCAGCCTGGGGTTATCTGGTGCTGAGCCTTTAATGCAAACCTATGTTCCGCTTCACTATTCTCCTGTTTTTGGCCATTGCCCAGCCACTCACGCTGATGGCCCAGACCGAAGATCCCAGCATGCAGCGCCTGCCTGCGGGAGTAGAAAGATCTGTATACAGACAGCACCTGCCAACCGGTGGCAAGGTCGACCAGCCACGCGTCGAGCCCCCCAATTGGTGGACGGGGATGTCGCATCCTACCGTTGAAGTCCTCCTGTACGACCAGAACATACGCGATCTTAGCCCGCAGGTATCCTATCCGGGTGTGAGCATCCGGGAAGTCACCCGGCTTGCCAATCCCAACTACCTGTTTGTCACACTTCATATAGGCCCCGGTACCCAGGCGGGCAGCTTCACCATCAGCCTGCGCGATGGCAATGGCAAAGAAGTGAAGCGCTACCCCTACCAGCTGCTACCCGGTGGCGGGCCCACCTTCCGGCCGGGCGGGGTAGAACCCAGTGACTGCATTTACCTCATTATGCCCGATCGCTTTGCCAACGGAGACAGCTCGAATGACGAGATCTGGTCCATGAAGCAGACGGGGATTGCCCGTGACAAGATTTTTTTCCGCCACGGAGGAGACCTTTTGGGAATCAGGCAACGGCTTGACTACCTGCAGGATATGGGCATTACAGCCCTCTGGCTCAACCCGGTCATGGAAAACAACCAGCCTTATGAAAGCTATCACGGCTATGCTGTCACGGATCACTACGCCATCGACCGCCGCTTTG
>JAUMBM010000127.1:0-3207 GCA_032115735.1 Saprospiraceae bacterium | reverse complement strand
CCAACCGTTTGCCGACTGGCTGGAGGCACAACCGTACAGGCAACTGGCTGTTTTGACAGACGACCATACGCTCCGTTACTGCTGGCCGCTGCTGCAGCCCCTGCTCGGGCCGCGCGACATCCGGCTGATCGTCATCCCGGCCGGCGAAGAGCACAAGCAACTCGACACTTGTCAGTACATCTGGAACCAGCTGTTTGACGGGGCATTTACACGGGCTGACTGCCTCATCAACCTCGGTGGGGGCGTCATAGGCGATATGGGTGGTTTTGCGGCAGCCACCTACAAGCGCGGCATCGATTTCATACAGCTCCCCACTACCCTGCTGGCGCAGGTCGACGCTTCGGTGGGTGGCAAACTCGGCATCGATTATCGCGATATCAAAAACAGCATAGGCTTGTTTCAGGCACCCAAGGGGGTGTGGATTGACCCCGTTTTTCTCAGGACACTGCCCTTCCGGCAGCTTCGTTCCGGCTTTGCGGAAGTTATCAAGCATGTGCTGATCGCCGATGCGACCCGCTGGTCGTCCATCCGGCAGCTCGGCCGGCTGGAGGAAGTTGACTGGCAGCCGTGGATTGCCCATTCTGTGGGTATAAAGCAGGCTGTGGTCATGGCCGATTTCCAGGAGCAAGGGATCCGCAAGGCGCTCAATTTTGGCCACACCATAGGGCATGCGGTGGAGAGCTACCTGCTGCCAACAGAAGCGCCGCTGCTGCATGGTGAGGCTATCGCCCTGGGCATGGTGGCCGAAGCCTGGCTTTCTTACCGCTGCTGTGGCCTCCCCTACGACTCGCTGCTGCAGATTGTCGATCTCATCAACGCTCATTTTGAGCCCTGTCCCTTGCCACCGGCAGCGGACAGCGACCTGCTTGCGCGCATGCGGCAGGATAAAAAGAACAAGGACCATCGCATCAATTTCAGCCTGCTGACGGCCATAGGCGAAGCGGTCGTTGATCAGTCCGTAGAGGAATCACGCATCCTCGAATCAATTCATTTTTACCGCGAATACGCCCGCCGCTGAGCGGCAGCCGCGCGGGCTGCAGCCCGCAGAAAAGCCGTCTGACGGGGATAAAAATCGCTATATTTGCATTCTCTAAAAACAACCGCCATGAAAAGCAAATTCTTTGCTCTTTTGCTGATTGTAACCACCACCAGCCTGCTCGCCTGCAGCGACAAGGCCAAGCCGTCGGAGACCGGCAGCACGGAAGGCGCCGCCGGTACCGCTGCGCCTGCAGCTACCGTGAGCAACAATGCAGGTTCGCTGCCGCCCATGCCAAAAGAGCGTCTGCAGAACTTGTGGGACAATTGTGACTATATTGATTTTGTCTTCTTCGATCTGGATTTTTCCATGAGTCAGGAGGAAAAATCAGCCATTCAGAGCACCGTGGCGGGTATAGGCGCCAACGCCCCTACGCTCAATCCTGCCTGTAAGCCTATCGGCAGGGTGTTTTTTCAGGTAGCCGGCAAAAATGTGGAAGAGGCGGATCTGGTCATGGGCCAGGGCTGCGTGTATTACATTTTTCAGGAAAATGGTAAGCCTGCCTATGCCAACCTGCTGACAGAGCGCGGCTTCAAATTTTATCAGGATGTGTTTACCCAGGTGCTTGGGCAGTAATTACCACAATCACTACCTATGTACAGCGCAGGTTGAGCCAATCCTGCATGGCTGCCTGGGCAATAATTATGACAACCACTGCCTGTGCCTAACGACAAATTTGGTGTTATCGACCTTGGAACTAACACCTTCCACCTGCTGATTGCCGGCCTGAATGCGCGGGGCGAGCTGCAGATTGATCACAGAGACTGCGTCTTTGTGCGACTCGGAGAGTCGGGCCTGCACCGCATTGGCGAAGCCGCCTTCGAGCGCGGGCTGCAGACGATGCAGCGATTTTCGCAGCAACTGACGGCTAGGCCGGTGAAGCAGTTGCGTGCGCTGGGAACAGCTGCGCTGCGCACAGCCGATAATGGTCGCGACTTTGTTGCTGCAGTGGCCAGCACTACGGGTATACAGATCAGCCTGATTGATGGAGACGAGGAGGCGCGCCTGATTTATCGGGGTGTCGACTGGGCGCTGGGCAGGCAATCTTCCCATGGCCGCTTTCTTATCATGGACATTGGCGGCGGAAGTGTAGAATTTATCATTGCAGAGGACGGCCGCGTACTCTGGGCACAGAGCTTCCCGGTGGGCTTAGCTGTTTTTTTTCAGGAGTACCAGCATGTAGATCCCCTCCGGCCAGCAGACATTCAACGGCTGAAGGAACAGTTTACAGCCCGCTTGCAGCCGCTCAAAAAAGTGCTGACGGGCTTGCCCACCCATCACCTTGTGGGCTCATCGGGTACCTTTGATATTCTGGACCAGCTGCTTTCGACAGACAAGCCTACGCCCTTCAGCAGCCGCATCGACCTCAGCCGGATGGCAGATTTTTCCCAAGACCTGCTGCGCAGGACTCGTGCCGAAAGGCACGCGCTGCCGTGGATGCCTTTGGAAAGGGTCGATATGATCGGCATCGCAATCGTTTTCATCGAAACGGTGCTGGAGATGGCGGATATCCGGGAGCTCACAGTCTCCGACTTTGCGCTGAAGGAGGGGGTGTTGGCGGACATGATAGAGACCGCCTGAGGGCTGAGCGAAAAGCGCGTTTATTACGGATTTTGGTATTGGCCGACACGAAATAGACCGCGTGAGGATGTCACCGCTGCTACCCATACGGAGGGGTTGGCAGACAGCCCAGAAAGTGCTTAGCGGCAGGCGCTCAGGCGAAGCCGGGCGTCATGCCCAATGCCGGTTGGCCGGCCTGACAGACGCTCAGTAGAGCCTGCGCTGTCCGCGCTGCACCAGGCCTTCAATAGCCTCGTAGATTCTGTCGGGCTTGTGCGGGCGCCAGTTGATGTTGTTGAAAAGCTTGCCAAAGTGCAGGTAGTGCTGCAGTCGGGTGCTCTGCATTTCTTCGACCACGTGAGAGAGGGTGTTCAGGCAGACGATCCAGCCGTCATCGTCCTTAGTATCGTCATACCATTCTTCGTAGTAGGAGTCGTCGTCGCCATGGAAGTTCAGTACTTGCTCGCACAGGAGTATATAGCGCACGATGCCCTGCGAAATAAGCGGGTCAACTACGTAGCGCTTGAGGTACATGATGTCGTTGTAGAGGCAGTCATTCCACTCGCCAATCAGCTCAAGGATGGCATACCCCTGGCTGTAGTCAACAAACA
>JAUMBM010000126.1:0-18472 GCA_032115735.1 Saprospiraceae bacterium | reverse complement strand
TGCCCGCATTGGTGGAGGTGCCGGGTTGTGGTCTTTCGTATACACATACAGATGATACCCTGCGCTACTGCGGGACGAATATACCTGACATGATCATCCGGCGCACGTGGTTTTTACTGGATGAGTGCGGCACGGAATTATTTACGCAGGACAGTCTGGGGAATGATAATGTGCAATTTATTCGCATTGCCGACACGCTGGCGCCCCTAATATCAGCTGCTAATTTTACGGTTGGTGCCAATTTGCCGCCAGAACAGGCTACTGGTATCTGCCTTTCCCGTGGGAGTATTCCGGCACCCATTGTTACAGACAACTGTAATGCGTTTTCTGTCAGAATTTTTACCCCGCTGGGCGAGGCTGTATACGGTGATGGCCAGACCGATGGCCGTAACGGGGGACGCATACCGGCACCGGGCTTACCCCCGGGTGTTTATGATATTGTTTATCAGGCTACGGATGAATGTGGTAATGTGCGTTCCCGCAGTGTACAAATGTCAGTGGTAGATGTTACACCGCCTATATCCATCTGTCGCGGGCAGCTCAATATCAGTCTTCCCCCCGATGGCAATGTTCGTATCTGGGCCGCCGATATTGATGGGGGGAGTCGGGACTACTGCTGTGAAGACGTTGATTTTGAAATTAAGCTGCAGTCTGCGAGTGATTCTACTTTTGCACCCTACTTAGATCTATTTTGTACGAATGCAAGCATCGTTGCAACCTTGCGGGTTACTGACTGCAATGGGTTTTCAAATATATGTTTTTCTACGATCGTTGTGGAGGATCGACAGCCCGTGGTGTTGAGTCAGGCACCTCCCACACGCACCATTAGTTGTGGCGCAGATTACAGTGCTTATCTGCAGGCTTCTTTCGATGCACCGATATTTGCAGACAACTGCAATTTTTCAACACAGTTTGCGCCCACTGTCAATGTAGACAGTTGTGGCATAGGCTATATTGACAGGCGCTGGGAGGCCCGCGATAATCCCGGCAATGCAGCTGCTGTGTATGTACAACGAATTAATATTTTACCCGCCTTTGCTTATTCATTAGATTTCCCGGCTGACGTGACTACCCAATGTGACGCCGAAAATACAGGTACAGTTGTGGTCTCTGGTGCAGACGGCTGCTCGCAGCTGCAGATTAGCTATACAGACAATTGGCTTCGTCTGAGCAGTGGGCCAGCCTGTTACGAGCGGCGGCGAACCTTTACGATTATCAATCCTTGCGAGTATAATGGTGTTGCTCCACCGACCTTGCTGGAACGATATGATGGCAGTGATCCTGATGTAAACACAGGGGACTCAACCCGGCTTGTTTCAGAGGGGGGGCAATTGTACCGACAGCTTGGAACACAGCGCTCATTGTTGGGCCCCTCTACGGGTTATTACCAGTACTTGCAGATCATCCGCATCGTCGATACAGTACCGCCCACGATTTTCTTGCCTTCGGGACTCACTTTTTGTGTTCCCTCGCAGGATTCCTCAGCCTGTTCGGCCGAGGCAACTGTCCCCCTGATTGCCAGTGATGCCTGTCCCGATACATTGACTTACAGCTATCTGATAAGACTAAATCAACAAGGGAATGCAGTTGCCGATACGCTTGGGCAGCTTTTTTTTGAAGATGGGCAGGTGGTAGTGAGAGGTATTTACCCACTTGGCAGACATGAATTGGTGGTCACTGTCCGGGATGCCTGTAATAATGCCGGCAGCAGAAATATACCTTTTACCATAGCTGACTGTACCCCTCCGCAGCTGACTTGTGTGACAGGACTGACTATCACGCTAGGCCCTTCCGGCAGTATCAGTATTCCCGTGCAGGATTTGGTTAGTCAGCTTAGCGATAATTGTGGTAGTCCGAGGTTAACGCTAAATCCTACGGACTTTACGGCCGATAGCTTGTCACTGGATTGTGACGATCTGGGATCTCGCTCAGTGATTGCCTACGCCATCGACCAGGCGGGACTGCGCCAAAGTTGTACGGCCCTGATCACGGTCACCTCTGAAGGAGGATGCAACGAAGTGAGTAGCATAGAAGGTCATATCAGGACAGAAAGTGGTAATCCAGTGAAGCGTGTAAAAGTCTATCTGAGCGGGGGGCATACGGACAGCCTGCTGACGGACGATAACGGCTACTATCGCTTTGAAAACTTACCGGCAGGCCTGGCGTATACCGTCAGACCATGGCTGGATACCTTACATGCCAACGGGGTCAGCACTTTCGACCTGATCCAGATCAACCGACACATTCTGGCAACACAGTACCTAACCTCTCCCTATGATCTGATTGCTGCGGATGCCAATCGCTCCGGTAATATCACTACCTTGGATGCCATCCGTATCCGGCGGGTGATTCTCAACCTGGAGCCGAGTTTTCCGGGCAATACTTCCTGGAGGTTTGTCGATGCCAACCACACATTTGGAGAGGCTGTTGAGGCTTTACAGCACAATTATCCCGAGCAGGTACAGATCGATACCCTGCTGACTGATGAGACGGTCAATTTCGTGGGTGTTAAGATAGGCGATGTCAACGAATCTGCCAGTACCCTCGTGCCGCCTTCGGCATCACTGTCTGCCGCCAATACCAACGATACCGCCCAATGGTTAGCAGAAAAAGTATCCCTGTCAGCTGGTTGGCAGCCACCCTGGCCCAACCCATTTGGAGAGCGTATCAACTTCTCCTTTATATTGGCGGAGGAAGCCTGGGTACAGCTTCGGCTGTTGGACGTGACGGGGCGCTTACTTGTGCACAAACAGGCATTGCTGCCTGCCGGCGTGCATGAATGGGTAGTGAGCCCACCGCTTGACCGGCAGCTCATTTTTTACCAGATGCAATTGGGGACTGTCCTGCACACGGGTACTTTATACCCTGCAAGTCAATAGGTGCCAGGGGTCAAAAAAGGTAAAAAAAGAAAGCATGAGCAGATTCTTATGGCTGGTAATGATGTTGGGCTGTACATCAGGATTGCTTCTTGGGCAGTCTACTTTACCGGGTTGGTGGAAGGGTTACCTGACGGTGGATCTTAACAGCGATAAAGGTTACGTGCTGGAACTGTTTGTGAAACAGAATGGACGCGAGTTGAGTGGTCGTTCGCGCGTGCATCTTTCGCCCACCTACATTGTGGAAATGGAGTGGACCGGGCGACTGTACGACGACAGTTCGCTTTACATCGAAGAGGTGCATTCACAGACCCTGCCAGGCTTGCGCGTACCTTTCAAACGAAAATACCAATTGCTGTTGAATAGGGGGATTTATGAAACCTCCCTGAAAGGGTTCTGGCAGGAAATCAATGAAGATCCACTGCACCCGCGTCGAGAGAGAGGGCGGGTCGTGCTCGAGCGTGCACCACCGGGCAAGGCCTAGCTTAGTTCGTGTTCACCTGACCCAAAGCAGCTCTGTTTTTGCGCGTTTTACTTTTTGCAATCAAGGGGTACCGAGCTGAGCTCTTTTCAAAATACTACATGCACGAAAATACTCCTCATGTTTACCTCTGGCAGAAATTTTCCAATACGTTCTTATCTCTAAGTCAAGGCATCTAACGATCAAAGCTCGGTCGGTATACGGGTAAATGTTACAGCTATTGACATTTATAGCTATCTTTGCGCGGCTTTAAAGTAAAGAAATATATGGATTTTATCGCAGAACTGCAGTGGCGCGGGATGTTACAGGACTACAGCCCGGGAATAGAAGAAGAACTGGCCAGGGGACCCGTCTCGGGCTACATTGGATTTGATCCAACAGCCCCCTCACTGACCATAGGCAACTATGTGCAGATTATGCTGCTGAGCCTGCTGCAGCGCGCCGGGCACCGCCCCGTAGTACTCATGGGAGGAGCTACCGGTCGTATAGGAGACCCCTCCGGCAAGGACAAAGAGCGCGATCTTAAGTCGTATGACGAGTTAGACAACAACCTGAATTTTCAGGTTGAGCAGATGAAAAAATTCTTCGACTTTGAGGGACCCAATGCTGTCCGCATGGTCAATAATCTCGATTTTTATCGGGATATGGATGTGCTTACTTTTTTGCGAGATGTTGGCAAAACGCTGACAATCAATTATATGATGTCAAAAGAGTCGGTGCAGCGGCGATTGGAGACGGGGATTTCCTATACCGAATTCAGCTACCAGCTACTACAAGCGTACGACTTTCAACGCCTGTATCACTCGCACGGTTGTATATTGCAGATGGGGGGCTCTGATCAATGGGGCAATATTACTTCCGGTACGGAATTCATCCGTCGGAATCTGGGTGCCAAGGCATACGGGCTGACAACGCCTCTACTCACGAAGGCGGACGGATCCAAGTTTGGCAAATCTACGGAAGGTAACATTTGGCTGGACCCCCGGCTGACCTCTCCGTATAAGTTTTATCAGTTTTGGATCAATGCCGACGACCGCGATCTGCCTAAGTTCATGCGCTATTTCTCATTCAAAAACCGCGAAGAAATTGAGGCACTGGAAGCGCAGCATGCGGATAATCCCAGAGCACTGAAGGAAATACTGGCGGAGGAACTCACCATCCGCATCCACTCAGCAGAGGACTTCCGCGCTGTTCAGCAGGTATCGCACATGCTTTTCAATACCCGGGCCAGTGAGGAAGATTTACGCATGCTGTCAACGGCTGTACTGGATACGGTGGCTGAAGAAATTCCCTGCTTCCGTCTGCCCCGCGAGTTGCCGGCACAGGCTCCTGCCCTGATTGATCTGTTGACCGGTCTGACGACTATTTGCAGCTCTAAAGGAGATGCAAGGAGAGCCGTTCAGGGAAAAGCTGTATCTGTCAACAAAGTAAGAATAGAATCTCCGGAGGCTTGTATCGCAACCGATCAGTGGCTGCATGGTCGCTACCTGATGATCGAAAACGGCAAGAAGAATAAATACTTGCTGGTTGCTGATCAGGCCTAGGAGGCTTGACGGTTCTTGCCCTGCTGACGGCGGACGCCTTTTTGCAAAAAAAATAGCTTTAGCCTGTAATATCCGTAGGCTTGTTTTCAACTAACTGATAAACAAAATTACGGATGATGGATAAGGTAAATTTTTCCCCCCTAGGTAAAGTAAAAATTATTTGGAGCATCTGCCTTATGGTAGTTGGTGGTATGCTCGTTGGGTTGGGGTTGACTGCTGCAAGTGGCGTGCGTGCTGCCTACGTACTCATTGGACTCACAATCGTAGGTGTAGGGGGCTATTTATTCGGAAGTAATTTTCAAGAGCAACCAAAAGTTTTGACAGAGCCGAATTCAACCAGCGGCACGGAATCGAAGCTATACGCCGTAGCTTATTGGTTGTGTTTACTGTTGGGATTCTGGCAGGTATTTAGCCAGGGAGTATCCGAAGGCATGTCTACCATTGGCATCGCGCTCATATTCGATCCCTTTGATGCAAGTCGGGCCTGGGGGGAGAAAAAGCTGTGGCAGCGGATGTGGCTGATCGCTCACTTAGCGCTCACGTTCACCCTGCTGGGTTTTGCGCTCAGTGGCGAAGCTTCATGGTTGGATGCTGTGTTGGCAAAATTTTCTCAGGCGAAAGGGTAGAAAAGTTGCCAGTGATTAGCACGGCAGGAGCAGTCTCAAACGCTCGTGGTTTTCTTTCGTCCAGCGGCAATAGAATAAAAGACGGCCGTCATTTGCCTCCTCACGTTACAATTTTTTTCCTTGGAAAAGACAGATACTAATAGCCGGGCACTCGAGCTTATGAACGCTCACAGGGGGCTGCTATACAAATTGGTCAGGGCCTTTCCACTCGTGGATCTGGATGAGCGGGACGTCCTTCAAGAGATATACATCAATCTCTGCCAATCGCTGGAGCGATTTAGGGGGGAAGCGTCTCCTGCAACCTGGGTATACCGCATTGCACTCAATACCATACTGGGATTCAAAAGGAAGGAGATCCACAGCATTCAGTTCTCTTCTGTCGGGCAGCTCCCTGATCCCATACAGCCGGCACCTGACTATGCGGCAGCAGATCGACTACAGCAAGCTCTGTTTCAACTCACTGAATTGGAAAGAGCATTGATTATTATGTATTTGGAAGGATATACCCAACAGGAAATCGCGTTGGAGTTTGGTGTTGATACCGGCCATGCCGGCGTAAAAATTCATCGAATCAAAAAAAAGCTTCAGGAATGGCTGGAAAGACATTAGAAGAACTGTGGGCATCAGCAGGCTGGGAGGAAGCCGATTTGCGATTGATAGACACTACCCGGCGAGCCTCAAAAAAATCCATTCTGGACAAGGCATTGTTCAATATTCAGGCGGGATTGACCTTTGCTGTCGTCATCACCTTGGGTTATCTGGGGCTATTGGTGTATTTTGACCAGTGGTGGATACGGCTTGGTATCATAGGGCTCATTCTTTACAATGTGGTGATCTCCAGAGGAGCCATTATTGTATACACAAAGATCAAAGTGGCAAGGGTGGATGTACCTGTGCGTACCTATATGGAGGATCTTTTAGCCGCCATGCGCAGCCGTTGGGATTTTGAACGAAAGACATCCATTTTTATCCTGCCGGTAGCTGCTTTATTTGGTGCGTTGGTAGGTACCGAGATGGCAGGGGCATCGTTGAGCGAGCTGTTCGAGGAGGGCGTATTATTTCAGCTAGTCTTTATACTCGTTATTACAATCATTGGCTGGTTGTCCTATCGTGCGCTGCTGTGGATGTACCACCACTCATACGGAAAAGATACTGAGGCAGTTGAGCGCTGGCTGGAAGAAATTGTTGAGGCGGGGCCGGCTGAGAAGGACGACATAGCTGTTTAAGAAAAACTTACACGTTTTTACCCTTCCCCCAACCAGTCTTTCTTTGGGGGCATCCAATTTCTGTGAGCCAGCACCGGCAATGTATCTTCAACATTACATAACGTGCTAAACAAATTCACCTTTTTGTCTCTGGCTGAAAATCCGGAATATGCCCATATCACGTAATCATTGTCTGTCTCCCTGGTGTATCAGAGAGCAGCATCGCCCACCAGCCACTCACCACTGATTTCTTCCTGCATACGAATAAGCTGCAGGCTCTCATCATACATGGCATTCAGCGCGAAAGGTTTTTTTTCCATAACCAACTGATAAATATGCCAATCGGTGGGTGGGGTAGGCAGCTCCAGCAACTCGCGGTGATCAATCCAATGGAGAACACCTTCATCGCAGGGGGGAGCAGGGCGCCAATCGATATCGGCCACGTAAATGCTGCACCACCAGTTGTAATCCGTCGGGGAGCTCTCAACGAGCGTACCCGCATACTGTATATGTGAAAGCTGGATACCTGTCTCCTCTGCTGTCTCCCGAATGGCTGCAGTGCGAGGGTCCTCACCAGGATCGAGCTTGCCGCCAACAGGTACAAACATACCGGCATTGGGCGCCTTGTAACGCTCCAGCAGAAGATACTGGCTGCCGCTGCGCAGAATAACCATTGCGGCGGTCCTTTTGAGTCCTGGTGTCATTGGCGGATGATTATAAGACGAATATCATCATTGGCGTTCGTAACAACCCGCATCAGGTCTGCCAATACGAGGATTGCCTAGCAGGTCGGCAGGGATTTCCGGGATGCTGAGACCTATGTCAATGGCAATAGACAGCGAATCGAGCCGGTAATCCTGCTCTGTCCGGTTGAGAAAGAGCTTGGCATCTCTGGGGCCGTTGACGCAATCGACACAATAGGTGCTGAAAAAATCTGCATAGCGGCCATTGCTTTGCGTGAGCAAATCCCTGACCCGCACCACACAGTTGCGCATATCCAGGTTGAAAAGTGCAGGCTCATTGCGCTGGCTGGCGTCGCTAAGGATGATTTCATCGTTGCGGGATCCGAAGATGATGCAGTTGCGCCAGCGGGCATTGATGCGGTGTATGTCAAACAGGCTGCAGTCATCCGTGTAGCACTTAAAGTTGGACATGGCAGCAGCGCTGGCATCTACGCCATAGCTCGCGACGGTACAGTGGTCAAACGCATAATCGCCCCCATGCGTCAGCTGCACACTATTGCCTGCATTGCTGCGAAAGAGACAGTTTTCTGCGCTAACACTCGCATGGCTGGCCGACAAGCCGCTACCGGCCGTATTATACACCTGCGTATTGCGCAGGCGAAGCTCTGCCGCCGAGTCTACCAGCATACCGATGATGCTGTTCTTGATGGTTGCATACTCAATGCAGTTGTCGCGGCTTCCCCTGCCAAAAATGAGACCAAACCACTGGCCGGGAGCCTCCTGGAATTCTTCCTCCAGTCGGTCTCCCTGCAAAATCACAGGACGTTCCGGGCTGCCCTTGATGTGTATACGTCCCTTCGGGAGCGTATACAGCATGCCATCGTTGAAAATGCCGAAAAGCTCGTTGCGGGCGATGCCCCCGTGAAAATAAAGCCTGCTGCCCGCCTCTATCTGCAACAGGCAGCTGTCGATGAGGATCTCACCGTAGATTACATAAGGTAGTGGGCTGTTCCATACAATTGTTTGATTATCACAGCTTAGTAATACAGGAATCCCTCGGTTGAAACGACTGGGAATATAGTTGGCGTTTTGCCCCCACGCTTCCAGCACCACCTGTCGGCGCACATCGCCGGTGTAAAAACTAATCTGATCGGTAACAATATAAGGACTAATGCTGGTCGGCTGGTTAGGGTCGATGGTTACCTCGACAAATATGTGAATACTGTCCTTCGCCCATACATCGACCTCGGTGAGTTCGTTGCCCGGAATCCCGTCGATGTTGAGTCTGAAACGAACCCCTGAGCTGCCTTCGAGGGCGATCTTATCTATCCGGACCGGGCGGTTGCCATTATTTCTGACCGTAAAAGAGCGGGTGGCGGATCCCAACTGGGTAAAAACCGTGTCAAAACGCAGCGTGTCAGTCGAAAAATCAATATCGACACTGCTGCCCGTGACAAACTGATCGTCTTTATTGCAGGCCAGTAGTCCCAGAGTTATGGCCATCAGCAACCAGCCTAAAATATTTTGCATAGCTAGCACTATTTCATCCTGTATAAGGACAAAAGTAGGAAAAGTTTGCCAATAGGCACGCATGCATGCTGCCGCCAGCGGCTCAGGGTTTTATAAAAAAGCAAAGGTCTATGGCTATTACACGACACCCTTGGCAGCACATGCCGCCAAGGGTGTCGTATGTAGCAGGATTTGTCAGTTTTGATTTGCCAAATCAAAACTGACAAAACAGGAAGTTTACAGGTATTTCGCCACGTAAACCATAAAGTCGCTCTTTAATTCAGCGAATAATTTTTGGAAAGTCTCCATACGGTCGCGCAAATCCACTTGATCTTCAAAGCGCACATGATCAATAGCAACCGGATGCTCCTGCGCATACTTAGCCAGCTGGTTGGCGTGCTCATTGACGTCGTGGCGTAGCTCATCAATCACTTCACGCTCGCGGACAAACCGATTTTGGTACTGCTCAAGCTGCGCCAGCACTGAATTATCTGTCCAGCGCTGTACCAATTCTTCGAGTCTGTGTTCAAAGATAGACAACTCATCCCGATAAAAATCCAACTGTCTCTTCCAGAGTTTGTGTTCAAAGTGGAGATCACTGATGTGAATGGATGCCTTATGGCCTTTTTTCGTTTCCATGTCAACTTGCATTTTTGATTTCACCTGCAAGCTAAGCCAACTATTACGCCCCCCTGCTGACATTCGTCAGCGGGGGGCGTAACTTTTATCACTTAGGTTGACAACATAGAAGGACTGGGATTTATCGTATAGCAGCCTGTGCTAGGCGGGCTGATCATCTACAAACAACAAGGTGATAATGCCCGCAGCAATCATGCTGATGCCTCCTATGATGAGTGCAAAAATGGCCTCTCCGTCAAACAGATAGCTGACCAGGAATCCTAAAATCGTTGCTGCCACAATCTGCGGGATGACTATAAAAAAATTGAAAACGCCCATAAAGTAGCCCATCTTCTCTGCAGGCAGTACGCCGGTGAGAATGG
Source organism: Saprospiraceae bacterium (assembly GCA_032115735.1). GTDB lineage: Bacteria > Bacteroidota > Bacteroidia > Chitinophagales > Saprospiraceae > JAUMBM01. The sequence goes on along the minus strand of JAUMBM010000126.1, from coordinate 8,547 downwards.
CATAGGGCATAGCCAGAATGCTTGTCCAAGCGATGCCTACGCCCACCATGGACAGGAGTAACCAGTTGGGGTCGGTGATGAAGTAGACGGAGATGAGCCCCAGGCCGCCCAGTGTGAGGCAGATCATGTGGGCAATTTTTCGGCTGCTACGCTCTGCCAGTACCGGCAACAGGAAGGCAAACAGCAGGGTGACGCCGCTGTAGGCGGCAAAGCAAACACCCACCCAATCGGCACCTTTATTAAAGGCATCAGAGGTAGCATCGGTCGTCTGATAGAGGTGTTTGGTCACCGCCGGCGTGGTATAAATCCACATGGCGAAGAGGGCAAACCAGGAAAAAAACTGTACGACCGCCAGCTGACGCATGGTTTTGGGCATGCGCAGAAGATCCGTCATAATAGCCACGAAGCCATTGTCATAGCGCCCTTGCTTCGTCATATAGCCTGATGCCAGCCACATGATACCAGCAGCCAGCAGCCCAAAACCCAGCAGATAGAGCTCCTTTTGCAGGTCTGCCCGTGAAAGTATCAATAGCAAACCGATGCCGGCAGCGGCTGTAAGCCGGCCTATACGCTGTTGGCGGGTACTTTGCTGCTGCTGCTCAGCAACTGAAATTTTCAATGATTCGGCCGCACCAGTATGCGAATCCTCCGAAAAGGACCGTAGTTGTTCAGGGGTGTACTCTTTCGAGCGGAATACCGTCCACGATACCGCCAGCAAAAAGATGGCCGCTCCTATATAAAAAGACCATTTGACAGTATCGGGTATCTGGCCTTCGGCCGCTGTTGCCTCCATACCAGCCCAGTTGGTGAGCATCCATGGCAGCGCAGAGGCAATCACAGCCCCCAGCCCTATGAAAAAACTCTGGGCAGCAAAACCCGTGGTACGCTGCTCATCGGGCAGGTTGTCGCCGACAAAAGCGCGGAAAGGCTCCATGGTGATATTGATAGAGGCATCCATAATCCACAGCATACCCGCTGCTATCCATAAGCTGGGGGAGTTGGGCATCAGGCAGAGGGAGAGAGAAGCCAGTACAGCGCCTGCCAGAAAGTATGGCCGCCTCCGACCCAAAACAGGATGCCAGGTGCGGTCGCTAAAATAGCCTACAATAGGTTGCACTATCAGGCCCGTGAGGGGTGCAGCAATCCAAAGGATGGGGATGTCGTCAACATTTGCTCCCAAGGTCTGGAATATACGGCTGGTGTTGGCATTCTGCAGAGCGAAGCCAAACTGTATACCCAAAAAGCCAAAGCTCATATTCCAAATTTCCCAAAAGTGTAGTCTCGGTTTTTGTTGTACCGCCTTTTTCATGCTTATCATTTTGTGAGGGAAAGATAATCATTATTTATATCTTGCAAACATATCTGTTTGGCATTTCTGTACGCCAGCCGGTTGTTGGGTGTAAAGGTTTCGACCTCACCAACATGCCCTAAAACTACAGCGCTCTGCCGGCAGATAGCCCATACGATTTGCTATCAAATGTCATAGTCTATGTTTTATGCTTTTCAGGCCTGGGTACCCGTGGTACATCCCTCGGCTTTTGTGCATCCGCAGGCAGTGGTGACGGGCAATGTGGTCATTGGCAAGGACGTGTATATAGGTCCCGGCGCCGCGTTACGCGGCGACTGGGGGGGGATCGTCGTTGAGGATGGGTGTAATGTGCAGGAAAACTGTACAGTGCACATGTTTCCGGGTATCACCGTCTATCTGCGGGAAGGCGCCCATATCGGTCATGGCGCCATCATTCATGGTGCAGAGATTGGCCGCAACTGTCTGGTGGGTATGAATGCAGTAGTGATGGATGAGGTAGTCATCGAAGAGGAATGTATTATCGGAGCACTGGCCTTTGTCAAGGCGGGCGAGCGCATTCCGCGGAGGAGCCTGGTAGCGGGCAACCCCGCCCGCATCATTCGGGAGGTATCGGATGAAATGATGGACTGGAAGACCGCCGGCACAGCCCTTTACCAGCAACTGCCGGCTGAGTGTTTTGCCAGCCTGCGCGCCTGTGAGCCCCTGCGGGAAATGCCGGCCGACCGGCCGGTGCAGGGGGCTTTTTACCGCCCTTGGGAAAAAGAAAAATAGTTTATCATAAGCCTGCAGCAGGCTGCAGGCACAATATGTCAATCATGCAGCGCAGAACTTTTCTACAAACTTCGTCCTGGCTGGCGCTGGCGGCGCTAAGCCCCGCCGTTTACCAAACGGCCTGCCGTCGATCTGGCAGCGTCGACGGTATCGGTATTCAGTTGTATACGCTCAGGGATCTTCTTCAGCAGGATTTTGAGGGTACTATCCGGCAGGTATCAGCCATTGGTTACCAGCATATTGAGTTGTTCGGCTACGGCAATGGCCAGTTTTTAGGCATCAGCCCGGCTCAGCTCAAAAAAATGATGAAAACCTATGATTTGCAGGTTGTCAGTGGCCACGTCTCTACGGGTGCCAGTGATAAAAATCTGCGCGGCACCATGACCAATGAATGGGAGATGGCCTGCGAGCATGCCAAAGAAGTAGGCCAGTCGTACATCGTGCTCGCCTGGCTTGCGGAGAGTGAGCGCAAAACCATCGATGACTACAAGCGGGTGGCCGAACTGCTCAACCGCTGCGCGGAGGTGAGTCGCCGCTATGATTTGCAGATGACCTACCACAACCACGATTTTGAGTTTGTCCCCATCGGTGGAGTTGTCCCCTACGACATATTGCTGGAGCAAACGGACAAAGAGCTGGTCAAATTCGAACTCGACCAGTACTGGATCCGCCGCACCAAGGCTACAGCGGCTGAACTCTACCAGCGCTACCCGGGCAGATTCCCGCTCTGGCATGTCAAAGACATGGCCGCCGGCAGCGATCCTTTCTTTGCACCAGTAGGGGATGGTATCGTAGACTGGCCTTCAGTCTTCAGGGAGGCGGAAGCCGCAGGAATGAAGCACTTTTTCGTGGAGCAGGACGCCTTCAAAGAAGTGGGTCCTATGGAAAGTATCACGCGTAGTTTCCGCTACCTGCGGGCTATGACCTACTAAACAGCTAAAAAATGCGCTTTGGCAGCACCAGCCGCCAGAGCGCATTTTTATAGAAAAAGCCCGCCCCGACTTGCCTTGCGGGACGAGCTGAACCCGTTTTTATCCCAAAAAAGTTTTACTTCAACTGCATCTGTCATTCCAGTCACTAACCACCAACGGGTGGCAGCGACTGGAATGAACAGGCAGCCAGGCAATCGGGATTATTCAATCGATCCTATATTCATGCTAATTCCGGTGGGGCGATTGGCCGGTGCATAGATTTCAGTCTGCGGGTGGAAAGCCGCCCATGCAAACCAATACATGCTCTGTGCCGGCATCAGTTGGCCCGTTTCATCTACTGCGAGTGCTGTTTTCGAACCAGGCAGGTATTCGATTGTGATCGTCTGCCCGTTGAACTGGTCTTCGAGTATGTTATTCTCCGCTGCTGCCAGCAGGCTGTAGGGATAAGCCCTAAACTTGCCGTTGACCTCAATCCCCAGTACGCGGTGCTTGAGTGGCAGGCGCTTGTCGAAATGGTTGAGCGGAAACATCAACCGGTCGTTGTTGCTGTACTGCTCGTAAGGGTCAATATCGTAGTTGCGTCCAAAGCCCGTATCGGTGGTGAGTACCATACTCTGCGGGTGGCGGGTAGTCCACTCCTGCCAGGTAGTCAGTACATAGGGCACTTTCTCCAGTGACTGCCCTACTGCAGGGCCTGCTACTGCCCGCCCCAGTAACTGTGACCACAGGCTCTCCGTCTGGCGGTCAAACATAAGCAGGTTGTTGTTGTAGAGCAGGCCAGACACAGCAAACTGCCAGTCCTCAAACTTTCCGTCAGCTTTGTAAGCCGTAGCTGCCCCGCAGAGAGGGCTGTAGCTCACGACCACAGCTGTGTTGCCAAAGTTGTCATTGACAATTTCGTGCTGCGAAAGGATGCGTACGGGGTAGGCCTTGGCTATACCATTGATCGAGATACCCAGTACGACCTCGCCTTCTGCGAGCTTGCGGGCATACTTAGCCTCCGTAAATACAGGTGCATCGATGGCCGGGATGCCGTCGCGGCCCGGTCCTGCAGCAATGATGTCCCACTCGGGCAACTCAAGATTGTTCATGCGGAAGGCGCCCTCGTTTTCCATCGCTTCCGCCAGCACAGCGCGCTGCGCATACACATCGCCCACTGAGAGCCCATAGAGGGCAACTGCGGCCAGGGCCATTTTTTTGACTATAGTGCTCTTCATAATACCAGTGTTTTTTGATGATGATTTCATTTGTCTGGTATTATCCCAAAAGCGTGCCAATTTTTCTTACTGCTGGCTAAGGTGGTGTTGTTTTTTATATAAAAAATTGATTTTCAGTTTAAAAAAAATAAAGCAGGCGCATGTGAACATGCGCCTGCTTTATTTTTATGTATGTTTTGGTGGCCTTGGCCACCAAAACATACACTTATTTTTCAAGACCTTTAAGAAAGGGGACAAACCTAAAATCCCCCTTATCTTCCTCCGTATAATGCCCAGACGCTGTCTGGGTGATTTTACGCATACGCTGCCCGTTGGTGCCGACAGGAATGACCATGATGCCGCCGGGCGCCAGCTGCCGGAGCAGCGTCTCCGGAACTTCAGCAGCACCGGCAGTGACCAGTATTCGGTCAAAAGGTGCAAACTCGGGCAGGCCGAGGAAGCCGTCGCGGTGGAAGCAGCGCACATTGCCTGGCATCAGCCTGCGCATCATGTCCGCTGCCCGAAGGTGCAGCTCCTTATGGCGTTCTACGGTAAACACCCGCGCCTTGAGCAGCGCCAGGATGGCGGCCTGATAGCCGGAGCCGGTACCTACTTCAAGCACTTTCATGCGCGGCTGCAGCTCCAGCAGTTCCGTCTGAAAGGCAACCGTGAAAGGCTGGGAGATGGTCTGCTCGCAGCCTATCGGAAAGGGACGGTCTTCGTAGGCCCATTCCTCAAAGGCAGGGTCGAGGAAAAAGTGGCGGGGTAGCGCGCCGATGGCCTGCAGCACCCGCTCGTCCCGAATCCCCTTGGCCCGCAGTTCGCCCACCAGCTTGCGGCGCATCCCCTGATGCTTATAGGTATCGTGATGATTATTAAATTGAATGTTCACGTAGACGTAGATAATGACGGTTAATCTTTGTGTCGGCGGCCACCACTTCTGGCTGCCGGCTTGCGCCGCCCCGCCGACCCGGCTGCCGGTTGCCGGCCTGGCCGAGGCCTCGCCTGCGGCTCCGCCGGTATCGCCTCCTGCTGCCGGTTGAGCGGACCTTCGACCCAGGCCATCTCTATGCGCCGCCGCTGAATGTCCGTATCGAGTATGCGGATTTTTACCTCATCCCCCATGCGGATGCTGCTGCCGCTGCGCCGGCCGCGCATACTGAGTTTACCGCTGGCAAACTCAAAATTGTCAGGCAGCCGCTCCAGCGGAATGAGCCCCTCACAGTGGCTGTCAGTCAACTCAACAAACACACCAAAATCGGTGAGCCCGCTGACCAGACCCGTAAATACTTCACCCACATGCTTGGACATAAACTCTACCTGCTTGTACTTAATGCTCTCCCGCTCCGCATCCGCAGCCCGCTTTTCCTGCCGGGAAATATGGCCGCACTGCTCACTCAGCTTATTTTTGTCCGTCTGGTAGAGCGCCCCCTGGCCGAGATTTCGCTCCAGGATGCGATGTGCAAGCACATCGCTATAGCGGCGAATCGGGGAAGTAAAGTGCGTATAGTGGGAAAAACCAAGCCCGTAGTGGCCAATGTTGTCCGTGCTGTAGATCGCTTTGGCCATGGTGCGGATGGCCAAAGGCGCCAGCAGTTTGAGTCCCGGCTCTGTGCGCGCCTGTTCAATCAGGCGGTTGTAGGATTTGCCGATGCTGCGGGGCGATTGTATGTCCATGTCAAAGCCCATAGCCGCAGCAAAGCGTGCCAGCTCAGCAACTTTTTCCAGATCAGGCTCGTCGTGTACGCGATAGACAAAGGGTATATTGAGCCGCTGCTTCTCTTCCTTATTGTGGATGAGCAGGGCAACCTCTTTGTTAGCCAGCAGCATAAACTCTTCGATGAGCATGTGAGCATCTTTGCGCTCTTTGACGTATACCTCCAGCGGGACGCCGTTATCATCGAGCCTGAAGCGAACCTCTTCGGTGTCGAAATCGATAGACCCCTGCCGGAAGCGGCGAGTCCGCAACTTTTTGGCTATGCTGTTGAGCAGCTTCAGTTCGGCAGCATAATCCTCCACCGGACGCTCCTCCTCGCTTTCCAGTATTTCCTGTACCTGTTCGTATGCGAACCGGCGATCGGAATGGATGATGGTTTTACCAAACCAGCGACCCGCAATCCGCAGATTGGCGTCAAAGATGAAAACAGCCGAAAAGGTCAGTTTGTCTTCGTTGGGGCGAAGGGAGCAAAGCTCGTTAGACAAGCGCTCGGGCAGCATCGGACATACCCGGTCGACCAGGTAAACTGACGTAGACCGCTGGTAAGCTTCCTTGTCGAGGGCCGACCCAGGCTTCACATAGTGGCTTACATCAGCGATGTGAACGCCAATCTCCAGTTTGCCGTCTTCGAGTGTCCTGATTGAGAGCGCATCATCAAAATCTTTGGCATCAATGGGGTCAATCGTGAAGGTGAGTATGTCGCGCATATCCCGCCGTAAAGCAATCTCCTGCTCACTGATGGCCGGCGGCAGCACATCTGCTTCGCGGATAGCAGCTACCGGAAATGAAATCTGAAAGCCATTGTTGATGAGGATAGCCTGCATATCAACATCGCTGGTGCCCGGCCTGCCCAGCACGGCCGTGACTTCACCGCCAAAATTGGCCACCCCCTGTTCTGCAGACCAGCGCGTGATCTTGACGACTACTTTATCTCCGTCTTTACCTCCGCCGAGTGACTCCAAAGGCACCCGCACATCAATATTCTGATCACCATCAAGCGTGACAAGTCCGAATGCCTGGTAAATGCGCAGCAGCCCCACAAAATGTTCGGAAGCCCGCTCAATAACAGAAACCACTTCGCCCTCAGGCTTCAGCCGGCCCGTGCCCTGCCAGACACGAATCTGGACGGTATCACCGTGCATAGCCCCTTTCAGGTAGCGTGGCCCTACAAAAACATCCTGTTCCTGCCCTTCCGTGACGATATAGGCAGCGCCTGAGCGCGTCATATCTACCCGCCCCTCTCGCAGAAGCTGCATACGGTGCGGGTTGGGCTGCGGTCTGAATTTGTAGCGAAAATCTTCCAGTGCGATGAGCTTGTGGGCAGAAGCCAGCTGCTCGAGTGCATTGGCAACAGCTTCCTTATTATTGGCTACCTTGAGTTTAGACAATACCTGCTTGGGATTCAGTTGCTTTTTGGGTTGTATCCGAAATAATTCCAAAATAGCAGCCTGCAGCTTGGGAGCTGAAAGCTGCTGCCCGGCTTCGCCGGCTTTTTTTCTCTTAAATTTTGCCATACTTGGGGGACAGCAACCGTCCCGTATACTGTTAATCAAATAAATATGCGCGTTTGCAGGCTTGCAAAAACCTACAAAAAGCTAACAAAATCAGCGGGCAAATAGTTTCTTTGGCAACTGTGCTGGCATCAGCATGAGAGACAAAGGGAGCTCTTCATACGCACATCTCTGTGTTGCTAAGGCAACGCATTCAGTACCAACTGATATAAGCGAGGGCAACCCCAACGCTCGCTCGTAAGGGGAGGAAAAAAACCTTTTGCAACCCGGAGAGCGCAAGCCCGAACAGGCTGCTAGCTCTTATTGCGGTTGAGCCCCATCGCCTTGATCATCCAGCGCGGCAACGGCCTGCGGCTGTCGCGGCGCTTCAGGTCGAGATACCAGCCGAGTTTTTTGACGATGGGTATCTTATGCGTCTCCACAAATTCTATGAGCGTACCATCGGGATCTTCCGTATACGTAAACCTGCCTGCCGCTTCGCCCATGTCAAAGCTGTTCTGGCTGTCAACCGTGAACGGAAAACCATGGCTGAGGCAATGCGCCTTGAGCGCATCCATGTTGCTTACATCAAAACACAGGTGGATGAAACCCAGGTCGCCCCAATAACGGTTCTTGTAAATCTTCTCAACAGGCTCATCAAGCACCTGAACGAGCTCTATTTCGCTTTTGCCAAAAAGCGCAGCAAAAGCCCCTTCGCGCGCTTTGGAGTGCCGAAGTACTACGCGTCGGGTGCGTCTCTTTCCGCCGGGCAGCCCCTCTGCTACGGCTGACACGCCCGTCTCATCACATAACAGCTGGTCATAGCCCAGAATATCCCGGTAGAGCGTGAGCGCGCGATCAATATCAGACACGCCGATGATGACACCGTAAATGCCGCCGGTGAGCTGCTGCCGCCGCTGAAACCAGTCATCCGTCTCTACCAGCTGGAAAATATTGCCGTAGGAGTCCTGTACAAATGCACTTTTACCACAGCTGCCTTCGTGTGGCCGGGTCAGCAATTTGACGCCTGCCGCCTCCAGTTCCTGGTAGGCGGCCGCCAGGCTCGGGCACTTGATTTTGACGGCAAAAATACCGAGATCACCCAGCTGCGCCGGGCTTGCCGGCGCCTCGC
>JAUMBM010000125.1:0-9316 GCA_032115735.1 Saprospiraceae bacterium | reverse complement strand
CATGCAGGCCTCTCCCCTGCTCTTCCCCAATCCGGCAACCGACTGGCTACAGATTCAGTGGCCCGAAGAGGAGATAGCCAGCGTAAGTTGCTGGAATACACAAGGAAAAATGGTTATGCTACATATACTGAATCGGAAGAACCCCTCCCTTGACATGCGACAGCTCCCTGCCGGTCACTACCTGCTGCACATACGAACACGCCAGAAGACACATACAGGCTGGTTGGTAAAGCAATGAGACCGGTGGTTGGCCGCACAGCTGACCGGCTGTGCGGCTGAAGCATGCAGCAAGCTTTCAACAACAGGGTTTGTCGGTGAAGACTGATAAAACCTGTTGTATCTATGCACTTCGCAGCCCGTTGATATAATCGATGGCTGACATACGGCGCTTGCCCTGTGGCTGCAGCTCCTCCACCAGCACGGACCCCTGCGCGGTCGTCAGGCGGATCTCCTTTTTGCCTACCAGCCACTGGCCGGGTGGCAGGTTGTGGGGCGTCTCATCGACGCGGGTGCGCAGCAGTTTGATTTCTTCGTCCCCGAGTAGCAGCCAGGCGCCCGGAGCGGGGCTCATACCCCTGATAAAATTATGCACCTCCCGGGCTGTTGCATGGCAGTCTACGCGGCAGGTGTCGTGAAATATTTTAGAAGCGTGCGTCGCCTCCGCATCGGCCTGCGGCTGCGCCTGCAGGCTGCCTGCTTCCAGCCTCTGCAGGGTCTCCAGCAGGAGCTCAGCCCCCAGCACCATGAGGCGGTCGTGGAGTTCCCCGGCCGTTTCATTTTCGCCGATGGGCGTGCGGCGCTGCAGCAGGCAGTCGCCCGTATCTATCGCATGCTGCAGGAAAAAGGTCGTGAGTCCGGTTTCCTGTTCGCCGCGGATGATTGCCCAGTTGATGGGAGCTGCGCCCCGGTATCTGGGCAAGAGGGACGCGTGCAGGTTGATGGTGCCGCGGGCAGGCATCGACCACACCACTTCCGGCAGCATGCGAAAAGCCACTACCAGCTGCAGGTCGGCCTTCCAGGCCCGCAGAGCCTCCAAAAAAGCCGGATCGCGCAGCTTTTCCGGCTGCAACAGCGGCAGGTTGCGCGCAACCGCCAGCTGCTTTACCGCCGACTGCAGCAACTGCTTGCCACCACGGCCACCCCACTTATCCGTTGCCGTGACCACTCCCACAATATTGACCCCATGATCGAGCAGGTAAGCGAGAGAGCAGGCAGCAAAGGCGGGCGTTCCCATAAACACAATTCGCATACGCATGCAGGTATTTTTTTGACAAAAGTGCAACTATTTGTCCTATTTGTGTAGTCATTTCTCTCCATTCATCGTGCAAGCCCCCGGCCGGCAATAATTATTGCCGCGACCATCATCGCATTCTGCGACTTCTGTGTATCTTGTCATCCGTACTTTACTAATAACGTATTCGGGACTTTCTCCCGGCGCCCAAGCGAGGCGTTCCTGCGTGCATTTTCGGTTGGAGCGCCACCCGCTACCCTACTGAATGTACTGAAGAAGAATCGTTTGTATCGTCGACAGCCATTCCCGAACACACTCAAAGCATTGCACACTTACATACAGACTGTGCCTATGGAAATTTTCTCCTGGAAGACCAGCGACCAGCTCAAGATTCACGCCTGCTACTGGCCTGTGAGCAGGCCTGTCGGCATCATCGGTATCATACACGGGCTGGGCGAACACGCCGGCCGCTACCAGCACCTCGCCGACTGGTTTAACGCCCATGACATAGCTGTCATGGCTTACGACCGGCGAGGTCACGGACAAAGCGAGGGCAAAAGGGGCCACTGCAGGCAGTTTAGCGATTTTCTCGACGAGGTAGCCCAGCTGCACGTAGCTATGGAAATGCGCTGCCCCGACGCCCCCGCCTTTCTGTACGGGCACAGCATGGGCGGCAACATACTACTCAACTACCTCATCGACCGCAATCCGCAACTCAGCGGCGCCATTGTCACCGGCCCGCACATACGACTGTCCTTTCAGCCATCCCCCATACAGGTAGGGCTGGGGAAAATGATGCGCAACCTGTTTCCGGGCTTTACACAATCCAACGGGCTGGACATAGATAAACTTTCGCGCGACAAGGCAGTGGTGGAGGCCTACAAAAAAGACCCCTTGGTGCACGACCGCCTGACGGCCAGCACAGGGCTTGGCATGCTGGAGGCTGCTGCGCGCCTCGACGCCTTTAGCGGCAGCATTCAGCTGCCCCTGCTCATCATGCACGGGGGCGAGGATGGCATCACCAGTGCCCCGGCCAGCCGCGATTTTGCCGGGCGCGTCCGCGGCCCTGTGAGCTGCAAAATCTGGGAAGGCTTATACCATGAAATTCACAACGAACCCGAGCAGGAAGCCGTATTTGCCTACTGCTGGCAGTGGATGCAGGCGCTGCTGCCGCGCGCCTGAGGCGTGTTTTTCTGCCTACGGCAAAAAAGCCCGCACAGGGCCAAAAAAAATCCCTTCCGTGCGGCCAGCGGCCAGCACGGAAGGGATCAGCAACTGCAGCTGCTTTTTTACAAGCCAAAAGCTGCCTTCACCTTATCGACATAGTCGAGCTTTTCCCAGGTAAACAACTCGACTGTTATCTCTTTTTCCATGCCCGCATTGCGGAAAAACATGGTTTTCATCTGCGGTTCACGCCCCATGTGTCCATAGGCCGCCGTTTCCCCGTAGATAGGATTGCGTAATTTGAGTCGCTGCTCGATCGCATAGGGGCGCATATCAAAGATCTGCATAACCCTGCGGGCGATTTCACCATCGGACATGGCCACTTTAGCGGTACCGTAGGTGTTGATGTAGATATTGGTCGGCGCTGCCACCCCGATAGCGTAGGAAACCTGCACCAACACTTCATCGCAAAGGCCTGCCGCGACCAGATTTTTGGCAATATGCCGCGTAGCGTAAGCCGCTGAGCGGTCAACTTTAGAAGGATCTTTACCGGAAAAAGCACCCCCGCCGTGTGCACCGCGACCGCCGTAAGTGTCGACAATGATTTTTCGGCCCGTGAGGCCGGTATCACCGTGAGGACCGCCGATCACAAACTTACCGGTGGGATTGATATGATACACCAGTGAATCGTCGAACAGCGACTGCAAGGAAGCGCTAAGCTGCGCCTTCACCCGGGGTATTGCGATATTGATTACATCCTGACGAATCTGCGCCAGCATAGCTTCATCTTCAGCAAAAGGATCGTGCTGGGTAGAGACCACGATGGAGTCGATGCGCAGCGGCTTGTGGTCATCGCTATATTCAATTGTCACCTGACTCTTACTGTCGGGCCGCAGGTAGGTCATCACTTTCCCCTCGCGACGAATGTTGGCCAGCTCGATGAGGATTTTGTGAGCCAGGTAGAGCGGCAGCGGCATATAATTGTCCGTCTCGTTGGTTGCATAGCCAAACATCATACCCTGATCACCAGCCCCCTGATCTTCGGGATTGGCGCGTTCTACCCCTTGGTTGATGTCAGGCGACTGCTCGTGGATAGCCGACAGAATACCGCAGGAATGTGCCTCGAACATATATTCCGACTTGGTGTAGCCAATGCGGGCAATCACCTCTCTGGCAATTTGTTGTACATCGAGGTATACGGCCGATTTCACTTCGCCGGCCAGCACTACCTGTCCGGTGGTTACCAGCGTTTCGCAGGCTACTTTGGCAGTAGGGTCGAAGGCCAGGAAGTAATCGATCAGTGCATCCGAGATTTGATCTGCAACTTTATCCGGATGTCCTTCCGAAACGGATTCAGAGGTAAAGAGATATGACATGACAGACTGTTTTTCAATTTGATTTCCCCCTTTGGGGAGTTAAAGCGCACAAAAATACAAATTTAATTCAATGTCAGCGGTCTAGTCTGACTGAATTGCTTCAAAGAATTGCTTCAGCAGGATGCGAGGTAGAGATCCAGTGCCTCCGTCTGTGCCGCCTGTATACGCAGTACACTGCCGGCGGCTGCCAGAAAAGAGCTCCCCCGGGGATACAACTGCCCGTTGACCCTGGCACTGCCGCTGTATACAAAGCCCACGGCAGGTCCGCTCATGCGCAGCGAGCTGGCCTCATCGGCTGCCAGACACAGCCTGTCGAAGCGATAATCATCAACAGGCGCCGGATAATGCCGGCGGCCATCGGCCTCTGCCAGCGGTTCAATGAGCTGCGGCACCACTGGTTTTACCAATACCTTGTCCAGCAGCTCTTCGGTATCGATATGCTTGGGTGTCAGTCCGCCCCGCAGCACATTGTCGCTGTTGGCCATCAGTTCCATATTGGCACCGCGCAAGTAGGCATGCGGGATGCCGGCATCCTGAAAGATTCCCTGCCCGGGCTGCAGGAACACCAGATTAAACCAATAGATGGAGAAGATCCCCCGATCAAACTGCCCCTCGCGGGTATAGGCCTCGAAGGCCAGTTGTGCCCAGTGGTGAGGCGAGCTTTCTGGAAAAGCGGCAGCCGACTGCAGGAAGTCGTGCAGGGGCGCCAGCAGGTCGTTGATGCGCGCCTGCGGAGCGCGCATGATGTAGGCGTACAAGCCCGGCAGGCCGGTTTCCGCCAGCACGGGCTTGAGCGACTGCCAGCCCGGGATTTCATCGAGGCTGGCAGCCACTTCCTCTTCGGACCGAAAACCGTGCAGCAGCCAAAAAGGTGTGAGGGCGACCATGGACTCCGGCTTGTGGTTGCGGTCGCGGTAGTTGCGATTGGGCGCCTCTGCCGGCAGTCCGGCCTGCTCTTCCCCGTCGAATCCTTCCTCAGCCTGCCGCTTGTTGGGGTGCACTTGAATAGACAGCATACTGCACACGTCCAGCACTTTGAGCAGGAAAGGTAACCGCCCCTGGAACCGAGCGGCTACCCGCTGGCCCAGCAATTGGCCGGCATGCGCTGCCATCACCTCATTGAGCGGCTGCCAGCGGCCTTCCCACCAGATGGCCGAAGGCCCTTTGGGATGATCCCCCATCCACCACTCCGCCCAGGGGAGGCCATCGGCCTCTGCCTGGCCCGTCAGTTCCCTGATAAACGTAAAGCCGCCCCAGTCATAGTGCTGCACGCAGCCGCGCAGCGGAAAAACCTGTTCCATATTTTTGGCAATAAAAAGGCTGAAAAACAAGCAGCCCCCGGCCATGGCCGGGCTGCCCCAAACAGCCTGCAATTTATAACTTTCCTGCCGGCGGCAGAAAAAAATCCGCCGGCCGCTAGCGCCTGAAAGCCTGTATTAAGATCGCCCCGCTTTCTTCGAGGTTGGCATTCATAATGATTAGCTGCTCGCTGCTGCCATCGTCGAGGCTGACAGCGATGGTATTGGGTGGCAGGTCACCCAGATTTTCGGCATGCAGGATGAGCAGATTTTCGCCCGGCAGCACCTTCACCGGTATCGAGTAGCGTGCCTTGTTGACGCGATGGTTATGCAGGATGCGCTCCCCGTTGAGGAAGAGGCTGATAATATCTCCATCGACGATGCCATTGTCCCAGACAGCCAGTCGCACATCGTTGCGTGTCACGCTGAGGAGTCGATCGACGCGGATACTGCGCCCCTGCAGCTGGCCATAATGGCTGACCAGGGGGGCAATCTCTGTTTTGATGGCCTCCGTAAGCACAGGTTTTTCCAAAAAAACCGTGCCCGGGGCGCAGGCGCCTGCCGGCAGGCTCGTGCCCTCGATCAGCCCCTGCCAGGCGCCCTCGAGGCGGTAGCGGTCGCCCTGCGGGGACCGCAGCAGCCGCAGGTTTTTCAGGCACCAGCGCCAGCCCGGGTCGGAGCGCGACAGCACCTTTTGCTCCTGCACTATGAGCGTGTCACCGCTGCTGCGCCAGCTAATAGCGAAGCGCGCCTCCCCGCCGGCCCCTTCACTTACAATGGCCGAGCTGCCGCCGCCCAGGCTATCGAGCGTCAGCTCGTAAAAAAAGCCATAAGGTCTGTCGGCCTGGGAGAGGTGGCCCGTCCACCGGCCTGTATTGGTAAAAGGGAGCTGCTGCCGGCGGCTGGCGCCCGGCCGCGACAGGCCGATGGTGCCCGGCAGGCAGCCGCGGGCCGTCCAGCTACCCTGCAGCTCCTCATAGCCGTCCACCGATGAGAAAGTCAGCCGAAAATATTTGAGGCACCAGGCGGGCGATACCGGCGCCAACTGCCGTATTTCCTGCAGGCGCAGCGTGTCCCCGTCGCGGTAGCCGGTCACCTCAAAACGCGCCGTCTGCAGCCCGTCGGCCGACTGGGAGATGCCCTCGCCGGTAAAAGCCTCCCCCTGCTGGTTGAGCTGCAGCTGGTAGCTGAAGGGAGGCCCACCCTCGGCAGCCGGAATTTCGCCCCGCCACAAGCCTGTCACCGCTTGTGCTGACAAACTGGCTGCCGTCAGGCAGGCAGCCAGACAACTGAAAAGGAGGATGGTTCTCATGGATGGCTTTTAAGTATCTGATAGCACTGCCACCGACGGGCGGCAGTAGCGCAAAGTCAATAACGATTCATTTCGGTTATCAAAGGCAAAATACATGACTTTTGTTAACATCGGTATTTTCTATGCCCAAATAGCTGTATTTTCGGGCCGAAAAAAAGTTGAAGCCGACATGCAAGAAAAGATTAGACAACTGGAGCATAAGACTGCAGAAGCCAAGCTTGGCGGCGGCCAGGATCGCATTGACAGCCAGCACAAGAAAGGCAAGCTCACTGCCCGTGAACGTATACACTTTTTGCTCGACAAAGGTTCGTTTGAAGAGATTGGTATAATGGTGACCCACCGTTCTTCGGATTTTGGTATGCAGGACCAGCTGTTTTTGGGCGACGGGGTGGTGACGGGCTATGGCACCATTGGCGGCCGGCTGGTCTACGTATATGCTCAGGACTTTACCGTTTTTGGTGGTTCGCTGTCGGAAACCCACGCAGAAAAGATTTGTAAGATCATGGACCTGGCCATGGAGAATGGTGCACCTGTGATCGGCCTCAACGACTCGGGCGGGGCGCGCATTCAGGAGGGCGTCAGCTCGCTGGGGGGGTATGCCGATATTTTTTACCGCAACGTCATGGCTTCGGGCGTTGTTCCGCAGATCTCGGCCATCATGGGTCCCTGTGCGGGAGGAGCGGTATATTCTCCGGCTATGACGGACTTTACGGTTATGGTAGAGCATACCAGTTATATGTTTGTGACAGGCCCCAATGTAGTCAAAACGGTTACCAACGAGGAGGTGAGTTCCGAGGAGCTGGGAGGTGCCATGACGCATGCCAGCAAATCAGGCGTTACCCACCTTACGGCTGCCAATGATATTGACTGCCTTGACAAGGTGCGCAGGTTGCTGAGTTATCTGCCGCAAAACTGTGAGGAACGCGCGCCCATGCTGCCGTTTGAGGCGGGCGAGGAGTACCGCGACGAACTGGCCTCCATCATGCCTTCCAATGCCAACCATCCTTATGACATGCGGGATGTGGTCAGGGGCATTGTCGATGAAGATTCTTTCATGGAGATTCACGAGCATTATGCCGACAACATCATTGTGGGCTTTGCCCGGCTGGGGGGGCGCTCTGTCGGCATCATCGGCAACCAGCCGATGAGTCTGGCCGGGGTACTCGATGTCAACAGCTCCCGCAAAGGTGCGCGCTTTGTTCGTTTTTGCGACTGTTTCAATATTCCCATGCTGGTGCTGGTAGACGTGCCAGGCTTTTTGCCCGGCACCGACCAGGAATGGAACGGCATCATCGTCAACGGAGCCAAGCTGTTGTATGCCTTCAGTGAAGCCAGCGTGCCGCGCATCACGCTCATCACCCGCAAGGCCTACGGGGGCGCTTATGATGTGATGAATTCCAAGCACATTGGTGCAGACCTCAACTTTGCGTGGCCTACAGCCGAGATTGCGGTGATGGGCGCCAAGGGTGCTTCCGAAATCATCTTCCGCCACGATATCCAGTCGGCACCGGATCCGGCAGCCCGGCTGGCAGAAAAAGAGAAAGAATATCAGGAAAAATTTGCCAATCCCTATCAGGCTGCCAGCCGTGGGTTCATCGATGAGGTCATCAACCCCCGCGATACGCGCCGCAAGCTGATCAAGGGTTTTGCTATGCTGGCCAACAAGGTGCGGGTGTTGCCGAAGAAAAAACACGGAAATATCCCACTCTAGGGCAATAATCCGACTGGTAAAAACGTATTTGAGCGGGCGCTACTGGCAGATGTCAGCAGCGCCCTTGCCACTGCCAGGCCGGCATGCCGATGGCCGTGCCATTGTAAAACTTCATTTAAAACACCAAACTGCGTATGAAAATCAAATTCTTACCGGCGGTCGCTTTGCTGCTCTTCTCTGTGTGGGGTAACGAACTTCTGGCTCAGAACCCGTTGCCGCCGCCCGCTGCGCCTGCTGCCCCCAAGCCCGATTCACTGATATCAAAAGGTATCATGGCTGCACCTGCCGAGGCTGAAGAAGGCATGCTGGGTATCAGTGACAAGCAACTCATTGACATGCTCATGTTTACCGTTGACGGCATAGGAAGCATGAGCGTTGACCTTACCCAGCAGGATCTCAAGCCCCATTTTATGCCTGTGCGCACGGTGGGTCGCTACGGCAATGAACTTTCTTATGCGCTGGCATCCTGTCTGGAGTACTACATCAACCTGAAGAAAAACCCTCGCGACGATGTCAGCCCCGATTTTATCACCCAGCGCATTACTGCCAACGGGCTGCCGCTCACGCTGGAGTCGGGGCTTCGCTTTCTGGCCTACGAAGGCAGTGTGAGTACCCGCGTGATGGGCTTCGACTCTCCCACACTTCCGCCAACCATACAAACCTCCGAACGCTACAAGATTACCAACTACCTGTCGATCGCTGGCGACAGTGAGGACGGGCGACAGAAAATTGCAGAAATCAAGCGGGCGATCACCCGCGGGCATCCGGTTGTCGCAGAAATTCGCGCCGATCCAAGCTTCAGAAATCAGCAGGGGGTATCCGTCTGGAATCCCGACAGCTCACAGCCCGCTCAGCGATATACAGTAACCATTGTTGCCTTCAACGAGGCACAGCAGCAGTTTGAGATTCGCATGCCCTGGGGGGTACAATGGGGCAACAATGGCTATATTGCCGTGCGCTACAGCGATCTCGAACGCGTAGTTGGCAAAGCCTACAGTATGCTGCCGGGTATGTAACCCAGGTCTGTGACCGCCCGAAAGCGCTATGGGTGCCTGTCCGGCATGCACCCATGGCGCTTTTTTTAAAAAATCCAAATATGCCGCCATGGAGCTGTTGCTGTTTGTCGAAAAGTCGCCCGGCCCCAGACTGACCTACTGTCTGCAGCTGCTGCTCGACCGGCTGCTCGGACTCCCCTGGCGGTATACCGAGCAGCCCGGCGATTTT
>JAUMBM010000124.1:0-4056 GCA_032115735.1 Saprospiraceae bacterium | reverse complement strand
GATTGCGGGCAACAGCCTGATAGTTCATGCCCCAACGCAGGGATTCCTGTGCCTGTACAGCACCCCAACTGACCAATAGGAACAGCATTATTGATAAATACTTCATTGAGTTAGATTTTTGATTTTTGTAATTTTCAACTACTGCTTGATAATCTGTGCACTACCCATCACTTCTTTCTGCTGGTTACGTGCTAACAGCCAGTAATGGCCGGCCGGCTCGCCGCTAAGGTCTATTACCTGCCCTGCATCGTTGGCGGGCAACAGCCCCGACCACAACAGGCGGCCCTGGCTGTCAAATACCTGCAGCAGAGCCGGCTCTGTGAGACCGGTCGTGCTAACCGCCACCGTACTTTGAGCGGGAACGGGGAAAACTTGCCAGACAAAGGTTGATGAAATAGACGGTTCGATAAATTCAGGCAGTACAGCTGCCTGAGAGATCACCTGCAGCCGGGCTTGGTGAAAGCCTTCGGTAAGACGCCCCTGAGTGCTATTGCGGTCGAGCACGGCGGTTTCGCCCAGTGTCCATGACAATTGCACATCGCCGGAGCGAATTTCCGTGCCGGCACTGCCTAGCACGGTTCTTTCCAGAGACTGTCCGTGCAGGATTGCTCCCGGGCACGACAGTCCCATTACAATGAAAATGTACTTCATCGTTACCTTTTATTTGGTGAAAAAATTCAGGATTTACGCTAATAAGACAGGTTTAGCACATGCGTATTGAGCAGGGATTTGGATTGTACTGGCCAAAACAACACATTGATCACCGGAGTAATCAACCAAAAAATTTAGATTGTTAATACGATTTAGCCCGTGGATGAATCTTTGCAAAACAGCTATTTTCTGCTGGCCGAATGGCCAGGCAGGTAGATCGACCTACTTAATCAGGCATTGGATTGGGATGGGAGAAGCCGCCCGGGCTGATAGGGAACGAGCTTAGCTTACAACTGCAAGCATCGCTTGTCGGTCATTACAAAGATTAGTAATTATGAACATTTGAAGCCGATTAGGGAGGTTACAAATCATCAATCGGCGTTACAATTCTTTAAAATCTTGTGAAAGCAAGCGCTATTGTATCAACCACGGGCATTTCATACCCTGGGCATAGTCCGGGCAGGTATCATTTACATACACAGTGCGCGATACGCCCCTGCCCCGGACTGAATGCAATACGATGCGGGAAAACAGCCCGAACAGCTGATGATACTGAATGCTGTTAGTCTCGGCATCTAATTCAGCCTACACAGATGCGATTGGAATGGGTAAAATTTTCCCAGCCGGGAGCTTACACCGCAACCCGATTTTCAGAAAACATACAACTTTCTAAAAACCAACTAATCAGGTATTTTAGACGATACCCAGACCACCCGTAGACTTGAGCGCTGCAGCCACATTGACATCGAAAGCCTTCTCTGCCAGTGGATTGCTGAAAGTATTGAGGGCATCGATCGCCTCGTGGATGGCATCTTTATTATCTCCTTCCACTGCCTGTTGCAGGGCGGCAGCCAGGCTCGTGAGGGTGCTCACCTCTTCGGCTGTCATCCAGTTGCCATTTTGCTCTATAAATTTTTCGGCTGACAGCAGGATGCTGCGAGCCTCATTGCGGGCTTCCAACAGGCCGCGGACGGCCATATCTTCGCCGGCATGCTGTATAGATTCCAGCAGCATGCGCGCCATTTCTTCTTCGCTGATACCGTACTGCGATTTAATGACGATCTCCTGCTCGACACCTGAGCGCAGTTCCTGCGCTTTCACCTTGAGTATGCCGTCGGCATCGATGTAAAAATGCACCTCGATCTTAGGCAGTCCGGCTGCCATGGGCGGGATGCCGGTAAGGATAAACTCACCCAGCTTTCGGTTGTGCTCTACGAGATCTCTTTCACCCTGATAAACAGCGATTTTGAGTTTCGTCTGTCCGTCGACCGAAGTTGTGTATTTGCGGCCCACCTTGGTAGGCACTTTGGCATTGCGGGGGATGATAACGTCCATGAGTCCGCCCACCGTTTCAATACCTAGTGAGAGGGGCGTAATATCGAGCAGCAGAATATCTTTTTGGTTGCCAGCCAGTACGTCGGCCTGAATGGCTGCGCCCAGGGCCACGACTTCGTCGGGATTGAGTTTGTCATAAGGCGTGCTGCCAAAAAAGGCGGCTACCGCCTCCTTGATGACGGGCATGCGCGTAGACCCACCCACCAGCACCACATGATCAATCTGGCTGACTGTCAGGCCGGCATCGCGCAGCGCCTGCCGGCAGGCCTGCAGCGTTTTTTCGACCAGCGGCTGCGCCAGCTGGTCGAAGAGCTCGCGGCTGAGCGAGCAGCTTACACCATTAATTTCTGTGGTAAAAAGCCCATGGCTGCTGAGCTGCTTTTTAGCCTCCTCCGCCGCGAGGCGTATGCGCTGGCTGAGCGACTTGTCGGCAGCGACTGCTGCCGGCTCCCAGCCATAGGTCGCCATCCAGTGGTCGATGATGAGGCGGTCAAAATCATCTCCCCCCAGGAAGGTATCGCCGTTGGTGGCCAGCACTTCGAAGATTCCTTGTTGTATGGAGAGGATAGAAATGTCGAAAGTACCTCCGCCGAGGTCGTAGACAGCGATGAGCTGGTTATCGGCATCGGCCTGCAGGCCAATGCCATAGGCGAGGCTTGCAGCCGTGGGCTCATTGACGATGCGGAGCACGTCGAGGCCTGCCAGCTTGCCCGCATCGCGGGTAGCCTGACGCTGGGCGTCGTTGAAATAAGCGGGCACCGTGATGACGGCCTTTTCAACGCTTGCGCCCAACTGCCGTTCGATGCGCTTTTTGAGGGCTTTGAGGATTTCGGCAGAAAGCTCCACCGGAGTAAACCAGCTGTTTTTTACCCGCACTTTTACCAGGCTGTCGGCGTCTTCATCGATGATCTGGTAGCCGAAATACGCCTGTTGCGACTGCAGGTCTTTGTAGGATTTGCCCATCAGGCGCTTGACCGAATAGATGGTGTTGGCGGGATCCTCGATGAGTTTTTCTTTGGCTGTTTCTCCTACCTCTACCCTGCCCGTTTCGGTAAAATGTACCACTGAAGGCATGAGGGTACTTTTGCCATCGGCATCGCGCACTGCTACTGGTTGTCCGTCAATGATATAGGCGACCAGACTGTTGGTGGTACCCAGGTCGATGCCGATAATCATTTCTTTTTCCGGCTGCGCTACGTTGCCGGCTTTCATATCTATGGAGATCTTTGCCATGGAATAACTGAAGTTCAAGTACCTAAATCAGGCTGCTGCAAGGCATATTAGCACTTGCACCAGTTTTCTGTACACAATGAACAGCTATTTCGGTAAAAGTGTTTTTGCCGGATGCCTCTTAAGGCCCATATTTGGCGGCAGGTGCCGCCAAATATGGGCCTGGAGGGAGGGGCTTTTTTTCAAAAAACCCCCAAGCGGCTTAGAGCAGGCGAAAATAGCTAAATACCGGAATAGGCACAAAAAAATCTGTTGCTGAGAGGGGCAGCGCCATCAGTCCCATGTCGAAGCGGTTGCGACCGCTCATGCGGGAATACATGAGCGAAGGGATGAAACCCGAGTCGACAGAGCCGGCATAGTGCATGAGGTCGCCGTAGATGCGGCTGCGGGAATTGATGCGGTAGCTGCCGCCGAGGCTGACGAGGCCCGCACGGTCATCGTTGCTCCACAGGTAAACCCGTCCCAGGCTGAGGTTGAGAAAACGATCCCGCTGACCCATGGTGAGGATGCCGTTAAAATTAGTGAGGTTGAAAATATCCGGAATGAGCGAGTTGACCTGCTGGGCTGTCACGCCTACCCGCAGGAAGGGCTTGAGTTCAAAGACTGCCTTAGCCCTGAAGTTCATGATGACCGGCAGCACCAGCCCTGTACCTACCGATATATTTTTGCCAATGGCAAAATCCACCTGATTGTAAAAAACCATGGTGTTGCGGTAGACTATATTGCGCTCGGGCAGGAAGCCGGTGGGGATGACAAACAGATCTTCGCCCCCCATGTACTGCACCTGTTCGCGCACAGCTACTTTGGTGACGGGCGGAGCAGGCTCGCCGGCCGGGCGCT
>JAUMBM010000123.1:0-5130 GCA_032115735.1 Saprospiraceae bacterium | reverse complement strand
ATACTCGCGCTCAGCCCTTGCGTCAAGTAAAAGGTAGCGCTCCGGAGATTGACGGATGGAATCAACATCAATCGCAGGAATGTCAAACCGCAGCATGCTGGCTACTTTTTGATCAAACGAAGGCGATTCGCAGTGACCCAGTCGGTTGGCCGACTGGCCCTGGGTGCAGCCTGCCAATAACTGAAAAAAGAAGGATAAGCAGATAAAGCGAGCCATAGCAAACCAAGCTTTGTTTACCTTTGTAGGAAAGCCAACTTCTGATGAAAGAAATCGTCTTTGCTACTAATAATGCCAACAAGATACGGGAAGTTCAGGAAATGCTGGGCGAAGCTTATGTCTTTAAAAAGCTTACGGATATCGGCTGTACGGAAGAACTGCCGGAGACGACCAATACCATAGAGGGCAACGCGCGACAAAAAGCACGCTACGTTTGGAGCCACTATGGGAAGAATTGCTTTTCTGAAGATACAGGGTTGGAAGTTGATGCGCTCGGCGGAGAGCCTGGCGTGCATACGGCTTACTACGCCGGTCCGCAAAGGGATCCCGGAGCAAATATGGCAAAGGTGCTGGAATTATTGGGAGATAATCCCCATCGAACTGCTCGTTTCAGAACGGTCATCGCGCTGATCATCGATGGCGAGGAGTGGGTTTTTGAAGGGGTAGTGGAAGGTAATATTGCCCCTGCCCCCCAAGGTGCCGGGGGCTTTGGCTATGATCCTATCTTTTGCCCGGAAGGACGAGCCATTACTTTCGCCGAGATGCCTGCTGCAGAGAAACACCAGATAAGCCACCGTGCGCGTGCTATGCATAAGTTACAGGCGTTTCTCTTGCATTTATCAGCAGCTGAGTAGCTATGAATAAAACCTTTCTGTTCCTGTTTACAGCGCTGTTATCGGTATACGGCCTTTATTTATGGCGGGAAAAACAGCGGCCGCCTACTTTCCGTGCCGAGCTGCTAAAAATTGACCCCCTAAGCGTCACGGGTATTGAGCTGAGGCTGCCGGAGGGCTTCGATGAGCACAGATTTTTTAGTTTGTTGCGGAGCGACGGGCAATGGATCGCCTCAGTAGATCTGCTCAATATGCCGGCAGATACGGCTGCAGTCGGCCGGCTGGTCAGGGTACTGACGTCTTTGGAAACAACGCAGTTGGTCGGACAATTTCGCCCTGCTTCGAATCGATTCGGGCTGGGTGAGGATCAGCATCTGTTTATCCGGCTTCGCACGCAACAAGGGCAGGAAGAAAGTATTTATCTGGGCTGGCAGGGTGGTCGGCTACCCTCACCCGATAGCTTGGTGTACGTACGGCTCAAAGGGCAACAGGAAGTCTATGGTATACCTGCTTCCCGCCTGCTACCTGCCCCGATGCGGTTGCAGGATTTTAACCTAAGCAGGCTCTGTTCATTGCAGGAGTCGGATCTGGAGGCTTTGCTGCTGGAAAGTCCGGATACTACAGTGCGCTGTTTTCGTGAACTCGACGGGGGGTGGCGCTGCAACGGTCGTTTGTTTGCGCCCGATAGCCTGAACCGCTATTTTGGTCAGCTGAGTAGCCGCATCAATGAGCTGCCAGCCAGTGGTTTTGACGAGCTATACATACAGACCCGCTTGCGGAGGGCATTGATCCTCTACCCGCGGTACGCTACTGATTCAGTTGTGATCGCTGCTTACTATGAACCTGCTCGTGCTAAACCCTGGCTGATCAATAGCAGCCAGTATCCCGCTGCCTGGTTTGAAAGCGACGAGGCGGGGCTCTATCAACAAATATTCTTAACCCTGGACAGCCTTTTTCAATAATACATGCTACTGTTATGGATGAAGTTCTTTCTTTTCCTGCCAATTCAGATGCAGAACTGTCGGCAGTCTTGCTGGCCGCCATGCTGGCCGCTGTTTTCGGCGGGCTGGCCTATATCCTGCTTCTGAGAAAAACGACCATAGATATTGAGCCCAACCGAAGAAAATTGCTGGGCATGCTCAGCTACTTTGTAGTGTTGGTATGTGTGGGTGTTATGGGCTTCAGCCTGTGGAGTATTTCCCGCAATGCTGATGTGGTTGTCGATCGGTACGAAATCCGGCGTGGAGACGAGCACATCCGGCTGGCCAACATCCGGCAGGCAGAGATACGCCAGGAGTCTATGCAATCGTATGTCAATCCCAACCGGACACTGAGCTCAGGGCGTATCCTGCTGATTACACAGCAGGAGGGTCCACCCATGGTGCTGGGGGATGATCATTACAAGGTTGATGAGATCTTGCGGGCTATCCGGGAACGCAGGCAGTAAAGGGGCATGTTCTTTTGCAGCACCAGCTGCAAAAGAACATGCAAAAATGGTATATGCTATTTGACGAGCGTCACATCCCCCCGGACAATCTCCACGGTCCCGTCAATAAATTCAACCTCAGCATAGTAAGCAAATACAGCGGGTTGTAGAGGTTGTCCGCGGAACAGCCCGTCCCAACCATGCACGGGATCGTTGGGAGCAAAATTGGCGGCACTGTAGACAGATTCTCCCCAGCGGTTATAGACGTCAAATCGCTTTACCTGCCTGACCGTTTCAGGCCTTACATAGATGAGCAACAGATCGTTGATGCCGTCGCCATTGGGGGAAAAAGCAGAGGGAACATAAATATACCTGCGCCGGTCGACGATGATTCGCAGCATTGCATCTGCCTTGCATCCGTTCATATCCCTGACGGTCAACTGATAAACGCTCGTTTCCAGTGGACTGGCAACAGGCGTCAGGCAGTCGGTGCAGCTGAGACTGCTTCCATTGTCCCAAATGACAGACCCTAGCTGGCTGTCAGCTACGTTGGTCTGCGCAATCACCTGATGACTTTCTCCAAGCCCAATACGCACAAAAGGTTCCGTGATGACTACAATCAGGGAGTCAGGTTGCACAATCTCCAGTGATTCGCGATACTCACAGCCATTTATATCCTGTACCACCAGTGAGTACACACCAGCACTGAGTTCACTGAATGAGCTGCCTGTCTGGAAGGTATTCCCCCCGTCAACAGAATATAAATACGGAGGTACGCCTTCCGTGGTTTGTGTAAAGCTGATACTTCCCTTTTGGCCATAGCAGCCCGGCTGTACAGAGGAAGTGGTTGCTCGCGGATTCAGCTGGGTCACAAGTACTTCATCGTTGTCTGTACAGCCATTAAGCTGGTTGGTGACCAAGAGTCGGTAAATGCCCGGACTGCTGATAGAAGGGGTCAGTGTAGTTGTACCGCCTTCCAGACTGCCGTCGGGGCTTGTCCATGCATACACTATACCTGTACCCGTAGTGGAGGCCGACCCGTCAAGGCTGGCTGTGGGGCTAAAACAGGAGATGACAAAATCCTCGCCTGCATCCGCATTGGGACGTACAATGTCCTGAATGACATTGACCGTAGCACTTTGCTGACAAGTATTGCTGGTGTTGCGAATGGTCAGGGTATAGCTGCCAGGTGCATTGACCAGGGGTTGAAGTCCCGTAGTGCCACCCACAAACTGTCCGCCCTGCGTTGTCCAGCTGATGTCAAAAGGGCTGCCCTGACTGGATCCTGCTGCATTGAGGGATAGCTGGGTAACGATGCAGGTGAGTGTAGCCGGAGGAGCCAGGTTGACGGTAGGGAGCACAATGTCCTGTGTAACGCCGGCGCTGGCTGTCGCCCGACAGCCGTTGCGCTGGTTGGTGACGGTCAGGATGTATGTGCCCGGCTGGACAGCCTGTGCACTGATGCTGTTGGTAGGCCCCGCCAACTGCCCGCCAGTGGTTGCCCAGGTGTAGCGGATATCAACACCTGTACTGGATCCCGTACCATTCAGCGCTGTCTGCAGACGTGTGCAGTTGAGCTGTGCAGGTGGAAGGATAAGGGCTATGGGTCTGATTGTATCCTGCATGACCGTAGCTGTGGCAGTCGCCTGACAGCCATTGCCCACATTAATGATGGTCAGGCTATACTGACCGGCACGGTTGACCAACGGACTAGGTGATTGTCCCCCTGAAACAATGTTGCCATTGGTCGTACTCCAGTTATACTGAAACCCTGACCCACTGCTCGAACCCGTAGCGCTGAGATTGAGGCTGGGGGTCGTACAATCAAGGGTGTCGGGGGCACTGACTGCAATGGTTGGGGCAATAATGTCCTGAAGGACGGTAACAGCTACGCTTGCATCGCATCCATTGTCTTGATTTACAGCCGAAAGGCGATATATGCCGGGGGCATTGATGACCGGGCTAAGTGTCGATTGCCCCGACAGAAAATTCCCTCCCTCTGTTGTCCATCCGTAACTCAGGGTACCCGACTGCAGGCTGATGGCAGCTTCAAGTGGTTGGGATTGGCGTGTACAGTTGAGTATCAGGGGTGTTTCGATGGTAATGATCGGGAAGGACGCATCTCCCAGTACCTGCACAGTATCGGTGGCGGCACAGCCACTGCTTTGATTACTCACCAGGAGCACATAGGTACCTGCCTGACTGATGATGGCCTCGGGTGAGGAACCGCCACCAATGATCGCTCCGTTGCTGGTAGACCAACTGTATTGTATTTCGGGCGCTGTCGTAGAGGCAGTGCCGTCCAGTACAATTGAATCATCAAGGCAGCCAAAAACAGGAGGGGTAGCAACAATGGCCTGTGGGGTGCTGAAATTTTCGGTCACCATGACCGAATCTCTGCTGCGACATCCGTTTTGCTCGTTGAGAACTTCCAGCACATACAGGCCAGCCGTTATCACGCTGGGCGTCGCTATTATTTGCTCAGCTGCGGACACTTGTCCGTCCGTACTGGACCACTGGTAGCGGATACCCGGGCCGGAGGAGGAGGATTGTCCCTGCAACGGGCGTATGGGCGTAAAACAGTTGAGGAGCTGATCGGGTCCTGCATTGGCAACCGGAGGCGTTATGTCCTGGCTAACGACAATACTGCCCGAGCTGCTGCAGCCGTTATCACTGTCAGTGATGAGCAGTTGGTAGTTACCCGGGCTGCTTACCTGAGGGTTCAGTACATCTCCCGATAGCGAGGGCGACCAGACGTAGGTGTATTCGCTTCCCTGACTGGAGGTAGTAGCATCAAGCGTGAGGGAGGTACGTACGCAGCTGAGAATCGGCGGCGGCAAAATGTGAACGAGCGGTGCAAGAGTGTCTATGGCT
>JAUMBM010000122.1:0-6766 GCA_032115735.1 Saprospiraceae bacterium | reverse complement strand
TGGATCCTGCAACGGGGCAGGTACGCAATGAAAGTAAGCTTTGCGAGCAGGGGCGTAATTTCTGCAATAAACTTTGGAACGCTCTGCGCCTCATCAAAGGGTGGGAAATTGAGCCGGGGCTTACAGTAGGCCCCGTCAACGACTTGGCAGCTGACTGGCTGGAAAATCGCCTGACGCAGACCGTTGCTGAACTGGAGGTGCTTATGGCTGAGTATCGCCTGAGTGAAGCCATCATGACACTCTATAAGTTTATCTGGGACGATTTCTGCTCCTGGTATCTGGAGATGATAAAGCCTGAAAGTGGTGCACCTATTGATCAGGCTACTTATGATCGCAGCATCAGTGCTTTCGAGCAGATGATGATTCTGTTGCATCCCTTTATGCCGTTTGTTACGGAGGAAGTATGGCACGGACTGCGCGATCGGTCACAGGGCGATGATTGCTGCGCAGCCAGTTGGCCAAAGGTTCGCAGCTATGATGCAGCTGTTATTGCGCGGGTAGAACGCGCTAAAGCAGCCGTGAGCGGGGTGCGTGAAATCCGCAACAACAAGGGAATCAAAATGCGCGAAGCTTTGGCGCTCTTTGCGCCGCCAACGACGGCGGCGAAAGAGCTCGTGGAGCAGCCGGGCCTGCGTGCCATGATCGAAAAAATGGCCGTTCTTTCTGCGCTCACCATACAGGAGCAGGTGCCGGATAATGCCGTGGCCTTGTTGGTAGGCAACGACAATTTTTATCTTGAAATTCAGCAGGAAATCGATGTCGATGCCGAGCGGGAAAAAATTGCCGGCGAGCTGGAATACTATCGCGGCTTTGTAGCCTCTGTAATGAAAAAGCTCAGCAATGAGCGTTTTGTAAGCAGCGCGCCTGCTCAGGTGGTTGATGCTGAGCGTCGTAAGCTGGCAGATGGTGAAGCAAAAATCAAGACGCTGGAGGAAAGTCTGGCTAAATTGGGCTAGGCTCGTATTCCTTCCTTGGCAGCCTAAGCCGCCAAGGGGGCAAGGGGGATGAGACACATCTTTGGCGGCTACTACCGCCAAAGATGTGTCTGATTTTTATGGCGTAGCCGGCATACTACTGGCCATCATGCGGGCTAAAAACATATCCAGGGCAGCCCGCTTAGGGGCATCTAGATTATAGCTAATGTAACGGGTATAATATTCTTCCAGCGAAAAATCGGGCTGGGGTGAAGGCAGTAGCAGATTGAGCTCAGGAATCAGGGCCA
This sequence comes from Saprospiraceae bacterium, assembly GCA_032115735.1. Lineage (GTDB taxonomy): Bacteria > Bacteroidota > Bacteroidia > Chitinophagales > Saprospiraceae > JAUMBM01. Next base: position 5,544 of record JAUMBM010000122.1, on the reverse strand, counting down.
GTCCGGCCCGAAGCGCCTCATTAAAATCGTCAATAAAGCTCTGCGGCAGGGGGCGTACAGCTACCCAGGCTGCAAATACGAAGGGCAGGCCTGTGTGTTGATACCAAGCCTCTGCTAAGTCGTACACATAAGGAAACCGCTTATCAAGTCCAATAGTGCGGTCACCAATGACCAAGCCCCCGGTCTTTCCACCGATACGCTCTTCATAACCTGCTTGTGCAGGAATCAAGGCTGGCGAAAGTTGCCAGTACTCCTCCAGCAGCAGTCTCGTAAGGGCCACTGAGGAGCGCGAATGGTAGTCGAGATAAATGCTGTCGAGCTGCTCAATGGGCAGATCACTGTAAATACATACCGTCTTGACCGCCCCTACAGCCCCGATACAGTAATCAGATACCAACTGCCAATTGTCCAGTTCGGGCAGTATGGCCACCGGAGTCAAAGCCAGATCTACTTCGCCGTCGCGAAGGCGGCGGGCACATTCACTAGGGATGGCCAGGCTGAGTTCCACCTGGCTGGCCAGGGGGCTTCGCAAGATTCCATATAATAAAGGCTTGGTATTGAGATAACTGACAGCAGTAATTTTAATTTTTTTCATCACTGGTTGTTATTTGGCATCGCTCTGGCCAGGGTGTATTTCGGATGTGATCAACCCATGAAGGAGAAGGTGCTGGAGATCATTGCGCATATCAACCTCCGGCTCGCCCGAGGTATCGAAATGAATACGCCAAAGGCCTGTATTGTGGTGGGCAAATTCATCCATTCTGCGCAGTGATTTGTTGAGCAGTACGCACAACAAGCCTCGCATGGTGCGGCCGTGGGAGCAGACAAGCAGCAGCGATTCCGGCCGTTGGTGGAGGTGATTTGCAAAACGCCGCAGGCGCTCTGCCAGCTCAGCCGCGCTTTCTCCGTTGGGGATTCTGGCATCCAAATGGCCCTTTCGCCAGGCATCGGTCACCTGATGAAAATGCTTTCGGCCATCATTATCGTAGGCCTGTCCTTCCAGATCTCCCCAGCTGATCTCATTCAGTTCGGGCATGGCCAGCCAGGGGATACCTTTATCGATAAAAGAGCCAACCGTCTGCTGGGTACGCCGGAGGGCTGAAGTCAGGACGAGCTCAAAAGGCAGATGCCCGTACGTATGGTGAAAAGCACGAGCTTGTTCAGCTCCTAGTTGATTGAGCTCACTGTCCACACCGGAACCCTGAACAATACCCTCTCTGTTGTAGCGGGTCTCACCATGGCGAAGCAGATAAATCGTTTTGGGCAGCACTTTTACGGGTATTTTTCCTGAAGATTTATGCATTCACGACGGGTAGTTCGAAATACCCCCTGAAGTTATCGTCCTCAAAGGTGACTTCGCTGTAATCCTGAATGACATTGTAGAGCGTATCGCGCTCAATCGGACGGCGGTTGACTGCTTTGATGAGCTTGACCAGTTCAGCGGTTGAGAGCGCGGGATTTTGCTCTTCCGAGCCGGCCATGGAGTAGATCTTGGTGGTATCGTCGATGGTGCCGTCGATGTCATCGACACCAAAACTCAGCGCCAACTGTGCCGTAGACCGCCCGATCATTGGCCAGTAGGCCTTGATATGGCCGAAATTGTCGAGATAAATGCGACTGATGGCATACATGCGCAGGTCCTCGATGGTGGATACCTCGGCAAGGTGCGACATTTGGTTATTTTGGTTGCGAAACTTGAGCGGAATGAAAGTCTGGAAGCCTCCCGTCTTGTCCTGTAGTTGCCGCAACTGTTCAAGGTGGTCTATGCGGTGCATATAGTTTTCGATATGGCCATATAGCATGGTCGCGTTGGAACGGCCTCCCAATTCATGCCAGATTTCGTGGATGCGCAGCCACTGTTCGCCCGAACACTTGCCGCCGGCAATTTGGTCACGTATCTCCGGATGAAAAATTTCTGCCCCACCGCCCGGCATACTATCTAATCCTGCCTCCTTCATCAGCCGCATACCTTCTTCGTAAGATATTTTGGCTTTTTTGAAAATGTAGTGGTACTCGACCGGGGTCAGCGCCTTGACGTGTAGCTCGGGCCGGTGTTCTTTGATGCGCCGGAAAAGGTCGCTGTAGAAAGCCAGATCGTATTGCGGCAGTACACCACCCACGATGTGCACCTCTGTTACAGGCTGATCATCATATTTTTTGACGATATCGAGCATATCCTCAAGGCTGTATTCCCAACCCTCGTGCCGCTGCTTGATCAGTCGCGAGTAGGAGCAAAATGTACAGGTATAGACACATATATTGGTTGGCTCCATGTGAAAATTGCGATTAAAATAGGTGTTGTTACCGTTTTTCAATTCGCGTACATGGTTGGCGAGTACGCCCAGGTAGGGGAGTGGTGCCTGCTCAAAAAGATAGATACCTTCCTCAAAATCGATGCGCCCGGCATTGGCAACCTTTTGCGCAATATCTCGCAGGCGGCTATCCAGTTGTGGATTGGCCAACAAAGTGGCGATAGCGTTGGGCTGATGATCATGGTTATGGCTGACAGTCATAGCTGGCTTGCTTTTATGCTTTCAATTATTTTTGAAAAAACAACACATGTGTCCGAATAGTTGCCGGGCAAAAATAATTGTTCCCGGGGAGTGTACGGCTGATATTTGTTACCTTCGGGTACAGGCGAAGGTTTTGCATGACCACAAGCTGCAGTTTTGGTCGTATGAGCGAATAAAGGCAGGGTAGGAGGTATGAAAATAGTCCTATCTTTACTGCCTGAGCTGCGTAAGACGTCGATCTGGCAGCTGTCGGTACGACGGCTGCGCAAGAAAACAAAAAAATATGCTTTCAGTGCTCATTCCCGTATATCAATGGGACTGTCGTCGGCTCGTAGGTGAGCTGTTGCGGCAAGGCAGGCAGCTGGCATGTCCCTTTGAAATCCGTCTGTACGATGACGGTTCTCAGGATGGTTGTCGAAGGCTCAATCGCGAGCTGTTGAACCAGCCGGAGGTAGTGTACTGGGAGGCTCCCGTCAATCTTGGCCGTGCGGGGATTCGCAATAAGTTGGCTGAGGAGGCGTGTTATGAGTGGCTGCTGTTCATAGATGCAGACAGCGGTGTAGTCAGGGATGATTTCTTGGCAGTATATGTAGCGCACGCCATATCTCCGGGGATTGTCTGCGGCGGTCGTGTGTACGGCTCCAGGCCACCTGCCGACAAGTCGTACTATTTGCACTGGCTGTTTGGCCGCCGGCGTGAAAGCTACGGGGCTGACCATCGCCGGCGCGATCCGCTGCTGGGTTTTATGACCAATAACTATATGATCGCCCGCAGCCTGCAGCAGGCGTTTCCCTTCCATGCATCCCTTCGCACTTACGGACACGAAGACACCCTGTTGGGCGCCGAGCTCAAGCAAGCGGGTATTTCAGTCCGCCATATCGATAATCCCCTGCGGCACGAAGGCCTGGAAACTACCAACATTTTTTTGCAAAAACAGCAAGCGGCCATCCGCAACCTCTGCCAACTCAGCCAGTCGCACCCAAGCCTCAATACCCGCCTGCTTTTTGCCGTAAGGCTGCTACAGCGATTGAGACTGCTGTCTCCTTGTTACTACCTGCTCCGGCCGCTGGCCGGCTGGCTGAGCCACCGCCTGCAGCAGCAACCCGGCATACTCTTATGGCTGGATCTGCTTAAAATCTACTGGCTGGCTGATAGTATGCGCAAGCCTGTCATTTCTGCTGATTCATAACTAAATCAGCTCAAGTCACCGCTATTTTCGTGTTTTTCCTAAAATTTTGTGTATATTTGTATACGTGTGCAATAGGCTTTCCCCCCTCCTGATAACGTTGTATTAACACTATTAATTTGTAGTCATATTCTCCAAAAATTTAATACCGACAAGAAATGAGGAAAATTCTATTGTTTCTTCTGCCTAACTTTCTGTTGCTACCCACCCTTTTTTCACAAATTGAATGGTCTGTTGGTGCCTCTGTAGGCCTGGCTAACTATCAGGGTGATTTGCTGAAAGAGGACTACGCCCTGTTACAAGAAGCGCAGCTGGCGTACGCACTGCATGTGCAGGCTCATTTTTCGCCTGCCGTCTCCGTGCGCGGAGGCCTTTTGTTTACACAACTGCAGGGCAACGATTTCAAATATCCCGATCGCAAAGATCGCGGGTATAGGTTCACTACCGGCATTACAGAGGTGGGGTTCATCGGCGAGTGGGAGCCTTTTGGATGGCAGGCAACGGCCATCAGGCCGGGTATTTGGGGGGCAGTTTCTCCTTACCTGAGTTTGGGTGCAGGCTTCGCCTTCACTAATCCCAATCCGGACTTCCCCAATGCTTCTACGGAACTCAATCCAAGAGAGTTGCAGGATGTAAATGCCAAGTACAGCAAGACAAAATTTATTGTGCCTATTGGTGGCGGACTCAAATTTCCACTGGCTGATGGCTGGACAATCAAAGCGGATGTCGCTTTTCGCTATCCTTTTTCCGACTATCTGGACGGTATCAGCATTTCTGCTAACCCCGATGCACTTGACTGGTACCACGTAAGCACCATCTCGCTTAACTATAAGTTTAGGAGCTGGTAGTGTTATATTTTATACCGTACTTATTTGCTGGTATACAGGGTATTGTTTACCTTGTGGTATAGTTTATATCGATGTTTTTGGCCGCTGCTAAGCGGCCAAAAACATTATCACCTGCAGGCTGTGTTTTGTTTTTCAAAAAACCAAAACACACAGTAGATCCGGGATACGGCTTGGCGGCCACAGCCGATAAGCCGTATCCCGTCCTTCGGCAATCATCAACCCTCAACTACAAAACCTTGTCTTCATGTCCAACCCCCGACTCTATGCGCTGGTTGTTGCTATCGACAACTATCCCGAAGCTCGCCACCGCCTGAAAGGTTGTCTGGCAGATGCCAGGCTGCTGGTAAGCTGGCTGAAACAGCAGTTTCCTTCATCATCTCTGCACATCAGGATGCTTGCGGACAGTGAGGCGAGTCGTGATGCAGTCATCAACGCTTTTTCGATTTTTGAGGATGCCCGGGACGGCGACAGTTGTCTGTTGTATTTCAGTGGGCATGGTTCGCAGACGGTTGCCCCCCTTGCGTTGCGTCACCTTCATCCCGGGGGGATGCTGGAGTCTGTACTGTGTTACGACAGCCGGCAAGAGGGGGGCAGGGATCTGACTGACAAGGAGTTGTCATGGCTTATTTGGCGGGCGCAGCGGGGCAGGCAGCTACATTTTCTGTCAGTCTTCGATTGTTGTCATGCCGGCAGCATTGACCGCAATCTGGAAGTTAAGGCACGCATGGCAGAACCCGCGTTTCTGCCAACGCGTATAGAAGATTTTTTGGGCTTCGCCGACTACAGGCTGCAGGAGGCCGATGGGCAAAAACAATACACACCGCCCCGCGGGCGGAGGGTGCTGCTGTCGGCCTGCCGCGATCATGAGACAGCCAAAGAATTGGTTATCAATGGAAAAACGCAAGGTGCTTTCACCTACAGTCTGCTGGAGGTGCTGAGTCAGTACCCGGCTGGACTGTCGTATACGTCTTTGCTGGGGCATTTGAAGTTGCGGGTG
>JAUMBM010000121.1:0-3605 GCA_032115735.1 Saprospiraceae bacterium | reverse complement strand
CAAGGCTTCTGAATAGTTCATTTGGCAACAGTAAGAATCTCGGCCATTGGTCACGAAAAGGTAGGGCACCTGAAAAACCTGGTTATAGGCAGCAATTTGCCGGAAGGTAGCTTCTGTCAGCGGCACCCGGGGTGATTTACACTCCACCAGCATGAAAGGGTGTACCTGTCTGTCGTAGACCAGCAAATCAAAGCGTTTATGAAGGCCGTTGACTGTGATACCCCGCTCAAGGCTGATGCGATGTCGACTGTAGCCTTTGCAGTCAATGAGATAGTGAACCACCAACTGCCGCACCATTTCTTCGGGCTGCAATACCAGCCAGCGTTCACGCACACAGTCGTGAATCAAGGGCTTATTGTCCTGTTCTCTTATTTTCAGGCGATCGATTAGCAGATCCAGCGCAAGGTCCAGTTGCATACAAGGTAATTCATATAAACTTTACCCCGACTCTCTTTGGTGGCTGGCGCCACCAAAGAGAGCGGTATACACATATTTATTTTGTTGCTTTTTTTAAAAATCAACAAAATAAATATGTATGCCGTACTAACCACCTAAGGCACTACCACCCGCTGGATGTGCTGCTGATCTCCCACGCGCAATTTGACAATATACACACCCGATGGCAAACCCAGCAGATGCTCGAGCGGAAACTCGAAACTCCCGCTGCCAAGCGCGCTGTCATAGATGGTGGTAAGGTGCTGTCCTCCGATATTGAAGACCGAAATATTCACCAACGGCTGTGCTTCCGCCAGGGTGATACGTGCGACAGAATTACTTTCAAGTCGGTTGGGCGCAACCACAAAAGCTACGCCGGGGAACACGGCCGGATCGTTGGTAGCTGAGACAAGTTCTGTGATGTTGCGAGTACTATTGGTATTGACCACCGCGAAGCCATTGCCATTACGGCGCCACAGAATAGTGGCGATTTCAAGATTTTGCGGCGACAGATTACCCAATGTGACCGTATCGGCCATTTCGGGCAACAGCCCGTCGGTACTGGACCCGCTGAGGATGGGAACCCCATACCATTCGCCTCGCACTACCGAGCGCAGCAGTTGTTTGTGCTGTGCGTTGGCCCCTTGCCCTGACTGATTGCCGGTAAAGCTGCGTTCGATCAGATAGACCCCCAGAAAAAGCTCTCCATCGGTCCAGTTTTGAAACAGACGGGTACGCGTCCTGATAAACAACCGATTGCCTTCATAGGTGGCGAGGATACCCGTCTGGGCGACCGGAGACTGCTGGCCGGCATTGTCAACCTGCACATTCACCTGATTTCTGACCGTTGTCCCGTTGCCCGAGTTGGCATTCATATCCGACTGATTGACATAGAAGCGCGGCTGGCTCGCCCCGGGCAGGTTGGCCGCGATGGCCGTAGCCACGGCGTTGGACAAACCCCCACTGTAATGAGCGGCGAAGACTGTTGCCCGTTCGGCCTGATCGGTCACCAGCTGATTGAAGAGCGTCCAGCCCCACTGCCCGCAGTTGGGGCACCAATCGGCCGTTTTTTTCACAATAACAACACGCTGAGTCTGAGGAATATCAACAGACTGTGCGGGCAGGCTGGCAGCGCTTGCCAGGCAGGCCAATCCCAGGAAAATGTTCGTTAACAGTCGCATATGATTTATTTTTGAAAGCATATTATTCATTGAGTTGGTAAAGATACTCGATGAAGAGCAAATCCCGGCTGCTGTCCTGCGCTTTGAAGCGTTCATCCTGCCGGTGGCCTACAACCCAGACGATTGCATCCTTGTCGTCGACCAGCAGCCAGACGCTTTCGCGCTGCTGTCGGTCAATTTTGCTGTTGGTAAAAAAGTCCTGCAGCTTTTGCTTTTTCCCCCCCATACCTGCCGGGCAGAACCAGTCACCCGGCTTCCAGTGACGCAGCCGCAGCGGCAGCTGCAGGCGCGAAAGGTCGACGGCTGCCAGCCGGCGCTGTCCGGCGACCGGTGGAACCGTCGCCGGCTGGCTTAGGCGCAGCCAGGCCTGTTCATCAAGCTGAAAAACACCTGACAGGGCATACAGTTCAATATTGGCGGCAACAGCCGCCAGTGGGCGAACGCATACTTCTTCATTTTTTATCAAAAGGCTGTGTGTGCTGCTGCGGAGCAGGCTGCCGGGGCGGGCGGTTGCCGCCTGCCGGCACTGCTCCGCAGTAAAGCCCAGGGGCTGCAGCCAGGCGTGCAGCAGGCTGAGCGGTGCGGGCGCTGCCAGCAGCTGCACGCGGTCGATGACGATTTGCCCCGCTGCCTCCTGCACGCATTTTGCACGAAAGTGCTCCACACTCCATGCGTACAAAGCCCCCGCCTCGCGAAAGCGGCGGGCATTGTCCGTTGCAATGCGCAGCAAGCCGGGCGAAAAAGTTTGCATGAGCGGCAGCAGCTGGTGCCGTATGCGATTGCGGAGATAATCAGTCTTGGCATTGGACGAATCCTCGCGCCATGACAATCCTCGCGACTGCGCGTAGTCTGCTATTTCTTCCCGGCTAAAGGGCAGCAGCGGGCGCAGCACGACGCCCGAGCGCGGGGGAATACCCCCGATACCCGACAGGCCGGTCGACTGCATAAAGCGCATTACCATCGTTTCGAGATTATCGTTGGCCTGATGAGCGGTGAGGATGCAGCTATAGCCCTCGCGCTGGCGCAGCGCCTCCAGCCAATCGTAGCGCAGGCGGCGGGCGCCCATCTGCACGCTCTCACCTGCCTGCAGGCAGGCGAGGGTGTCAAAAGCGGTTGTATGAAAAGGCAGACCGTAAAGGTCAGCAAAAGAAGCCGCAAAGGTTGCATCACCGGCCGATTCTTCGGCTCTGAGGCCAAAATTGATGTGTCCGAGCGCCGGTTGGTAACCCAGACAGTACAGCAGATCGGCCAGCACGACAGAATCGAGCCCCCCGCTGAAAGCCAGCAAAAGCCCTTCGGGCGGGAGTATACCCGTTTCGCGAATGTGTTTTTCAAATTTTTCCAGCAACATCACGGCCTGCTTTGCCGTAAAGATAGCGAAACCAGCGCGGCATCGCAAAGCTTCTCTATCTTTGTGCACGCAGGAAACAGCACTGCCGTCGGTAATCGGCCACAAATATGCAACTTAAGGCCGCGCCCGATTGTTATGGACAACGGAACAAATTGCCGCCAAATGGTTGGATGGAGATTTTCGAAATACGTACCTCCTGCTGAGGATGCTGACCCTTTTGAGAGACTGCTCAAGGTGTTCAAAGAGTTGCTGGTGTATACCTCCGGTGATGTAGCCGAGGCACTGTCATGGCTGACCATGCTCGACAAGGAATACAAGCTGACCAATGACCGCTACGGAATTGCTGATTTTATCAAAGACCTGATCGACAAGGGTTATATACGTCAGGATCAGGCTGAAGGCGGCCGCTTCGTCCCTTCCGCCAAGATGAATATTGCCATTCGGCGGCAAGCGCTCAAAGACGTTTTTGGCGAGCTCAAAAAAACCAGACGCGGCAATCACAATACCCGCCACAGCGGTCATGGGGATGAGACCAGCTCCGAGCTCCGTCCGTTCGAATTCGGGGATCAGCTCGATCAGCTGGCCGTGAGCGAAAGTCTGCGCAACGCGCAGATCAATCACGGAATCGACGATTTCAC
>JAUMBM010000120.1:0-2670 GCA_032115735.1 Saprospiraceae bacterium | reverse complement strand
AAAAAAGATCCGCCCGCATGTGCGAAGCACACGCGCAGCCTGGGCAATTTTTCAAAAACCCCACCAAAGATCATGCTGCAAACCGCCCGGGCGGTTTCGGCAGGCATGCCCACCAGCCAAGGCAACCAGTAGCGGCGCATATGTTCAAAGCCCATCATATTCCAGGGATGCACAAAGACTGCCATGCCGAGTTCCTGACAAGCTTCGAAGACAGGCAGGAAGACAGGCTCATTGAGATTGAGATCGTTGATATTTGAGCCGATCTGAATGCCCGGCAGCCCCAGCGCGTGGCAGCGCTCGAGCTCCCGTATCGCCAGCGCGGTATCCTGCATAGGCAAAGTGGCCAAGCCTATATACTGTTTGGGGTATTTGCGCACCAGCTCGACAAGATGATCATTGAGAAAACGCGCAATATCCCAGGCATCCAGTGGTTTTGCCCAGTAGGAAAACAAAACCGGAATGGTACAAACAACCTGAACGGCCACCCCCCTTTCACCGTACTCAGCAATTCGCTCGTCCGGATCCCAGCAGTTGGACTGTATTAACCTAAACTTCTCTTCGCCCTTCATCATCCAGGCCGTACCTGCCCCCTGCGACTCCAGGTGAATGAATCCCCCGTAGCCAAATTTATCTGCCCAGCGGGGGAGGTGCTCCGGCACGATGTGGGTATGCATATCTATCTTCAGCATGCGGTCATGGATAGTTTGGTTATTATTTGAGCGCCTGTGCACTGGTTTAGAGCCGTATTTGCGTGGCTGTCTGGGCAGAGCAGGGCAGCCCGTAGAACACCGGACAAGATAAGTAAATATTTAGGTCTGCTCATTTCTTTCGACCCTTGAGTTACTACTGTTTTGAGCGCAGGCTGCTGCCGATTCGCCCGCCCTGGCTGTTTTTGCCTGGCACCACTGCCATAGTGTCAATTCTCGCATACAGATATAAAAAACATCTATCTTATTGATAATTAATAAAAAACAAGCTTTCAATATACTAAATTTGGCAAAGTAGTGTATTTTTGCAGCACCCGATACTATCGCAACGAACCCATTATGATTGTCCCATAGCTAGTCAACTATAACCCCCTCCCGAAGCGTGTGTGTTTTTGAAACCAATGCAAATGTAGTAACTAGCATGAAAAAATGGTTTGTTCTCACCGCCGTTTATGGCTTGTTCTTCTCCTGCAGCAATACCCATCCGTATCGTGACGACATCGAGGGCCTCAGTCGGCAGTGGGATGTCAATAATCAGCAAATGAAAACTCTTGACCAGCAGCTACACGAGCAGGTCGAGCAACTGATGCAGCTGCAGCAGACGATAAACCTGCCTGACACGATTTTCACGAATCCGTTACAACAACGAAAGCTGGACTCCTTACAGCAAGAGCTCCGCAGCCTGCTGAGCTCACTGGGCAGCCAACAGCAGGACATGGATGATTTTCGCATTAGCTGGCGCACAAAATCTATCATCGTAAAAGAACTCGCTGATTCTCTTGAAAAGGGTAACTTTGATGGCGATATAGAAGCCAACCTTGGCAAGCTGCAGGAGACCCTCAAGCTCGGATCGAGCCTCCTCGACAGTTGGTCGGCTAATATTGACCAAAACAATCGAGCGGCAGACACACTGCGGCAGTCCATCTCGCAATTAATGCAGGCACTTCCGCAATAGTCTTGTGGCTTCAGTCACATAAGTTATTGACGGGATACACATGCAAACCCCTCCTTGGCGGCTTTCCGCAATGATGTTCTTGCAGTTTCTGATTTGGGGAAGCTGGATGGTTACACTGGGCGCTTATATGCTTGAAAATCTGTCTTTCAGCGGTCGCCAGGTGGGTATTGTCTATGGAAGTACTGCCATAGCGGCCACCATCAGTCCCTTTTGGGTAGGTCTTGCAGCTGACCGTTGGTTTAACCTCGAAAAGTTGCTGGCTGCCCTGCATTTTTTGGGAGCTATTTGCCTGGTGGGGGCGTCTTGGGTCACCGAGTTTGGTTGGTTCTATTTTTTCATACAACTCAACTCCTTGTTTTTTCTGCCCACTTTCAGTCTTTCAAATGCCTTTTGCTTTCACCACCTGCAGGATGCAGGTAAAAAATTTCCAAGGGTCCGCGTCTGGGGCACGCTGGCCTGGATACTGGTAGGCCTTTCCCTAAGTTATTGGTCTTTGGAAACCAGCAGCTTACAGCTGCGCATAGGTGCCGTCGCGGGTTTTTTACTTTCAGCCTACTGCCTGACGCTGCCGGCTACGCCGCCGCAGCCGGGGCGGGGGCGATCAGCGCGCGGCTTTTTCAGTGAAGACATGCGCAAGCTCGTCAAAGACCCGTCCCTGTCTGTACTGTTTATTGCCCTCATCCTTTGCTGTCTGCCCAATGCCTACTATTACAGCTTTGTAACGCCCTACCTGCGGGACATAGGTGTGCGCAACCCGGCAGGGTTGATGACGCTGGGACAAGTATCAGAAGCTATTGTCATGTTGCTGATGCCATGGGCGCTGAGCCGCATATCCTTCCGCAAGCTGATTTTTATAGGTCTGCTATGCTGGGGCGTTCGCTATGTAATGATTGCGCTGGGACATCCTGAGCAGGCTCCCTGGTGGCTGTATGCGGGTATCGGTTTGCACGGGATTGCCTACGGCTGGTCGGCGCTGGCTGCACAGATGTACCTGGATACGCGGGTGCC
>JAUMBM010000119.1:0-4220 GCA_032115735.1 Saprospiraceae bacterium | reverse complement strand
CTTTGACATTGCGCTCGAGCAAATAGACGGCCACTACGGAGGCGCGTCGTTCCGACAGCGACAGGTTGTAGGCATCTGCGCCGATATCGTCTGCGTAGCCGATAATCTCGAGGTGTACCACTTCTTTATCGCGCAGCTTGTCGATCAGTTGCTGCAATGAATCGGCTTCTGAGGACAGCAACTCATCGCTGTCAAAAGTAAAGTAGACAGCGTGAATGAGAATATTCTCGGTGCGTCGCCCCGGTGTGGGCGCCGGCACCCAGGGATTGTCGATGTGCCCGATAAAACTGACGGTAGGCAGCAGCAACAGCTCCAGGCGATGGAACACCTGATTGTCCCACTCGGGGATTAAAAAAGCCTGGTGATAGGGATAATACTCATCGCGTTCCACACTAAAAGCCAACAATTCATCGGCACCGGCACAAATGAAGAAACGCCCCTCCTCGTCGGCGCGCATGGGATTGCGGCCATTGATTTCGACAACCGAGCCGGGCAGGGGCGTCAGCAGCAAAGAGTCTTTGACGAAGCCCTCGACAAAGGTGATAGGCTCACCATAGAGCTTGTCGGACAGGGCGAAATAGTAGATATCCATCCCCCCGGCCCCGCCGGGCCGGTTGCTGGCAAAGAAACCCGTCTTGCCATCTGCCGACAAGTGGAAGCCCAGTTCCCTGTGCGGTCCGTTGACCGGCGGCCCCAGGTTGATGGGCACGCTCCAGCGGTCGAGCCGCTCATCCCACCACGACATAAATACATCCTGCTCCCCCAGCCCCAGGTGTCCTGTGCTGGAAAAATAGAGCGTCTGCCCGTCGTTGGAAACAAAAGGAGCTTCCTCATCCTCAGGCGTATTGATGGTTGCCCCCAAGTTGATGGGATCCCCCCACTGCCCGTCGGCCTGCAGCTCGCTCATCCAGATGTCACTGCCGCCCAGTCCACCGGCCCGGTTGCTGGCAAAAAAGATGGTACTGCCATCGCAGCTGATGGCTGCCTGGGAGTCCCAGCTCTGTTGGTTGACAGGCCCCACGAGGCTGCGGGTATGCTTGATGTCAGCTCCGTCGGCCAACGCCTCCCATATATCGCAGGCACCTGCGATGCCCTCTTTGAGGCAGCTTGTATAATAAAGGCGACGGCCGTCGCGCACCAGCGTGACCATCCCTTCGGGTTGGGGGGTATTAAAATTGCGCACCCGCTGGGGCGCCACCCAGCCGCCTGAGGGCTGACGGTCGGCCGTAAAAAGATCCTCATCACCTGCGGCATCTTTGCGGGTAAAATACAGGCGCTGCTGGTCATTGGTGAGGCAGGGAAAATAATCGTCAAAGCGGGTATTGATACCCGGGCCGGCATTATGGATTTCGGTAATATTGATAAACTTGACCGAGTCCAGTGAAAGCTGGCAGGCGCGCAGGTTGCCCGGCAAGCGGGCGCGCAGGATGAGTTCCTGTGCCGCCTCCTCTTCTCCCCGGAGCCCAAAATCGCCTACCGGCCGTTCCTGCAGGCGTTCAAATGTATTAAAATAATGCATTGCTACATCTGCCCTGCCCATTTTGTAGTAGATGTCGCCGAGCTGGTAGTACAGCAGACGCGAGAAGAGCGAGTCGCGGTTGAGTACCTGTCGAAAGTTTTCTGCCGCATTGGTGTAGTCTTTGAGCAGATCGTAGCAGTGACCGATCATTTTTTTGGCGATGGTGAGGCCGGGCTGATGGCTGATGGCCTTTTCAAAATGCCGGATGGCTTGCCGATACTGACCGCTCAGCATAGCCTGCTGACCGTTTTGAAAATACTCTGCAGCCACAGTACCCGGCAGAAGATCATAACTCTGCGCCTGTGCACGGCTGCCCCAGAGAGCGAGCAGCATACACATCACCAACCCATAGCCCCTGTATAGATGCCTCATAACGAATCCACTTTTTCGTATAGGCAAATATATCATTTTAGCAAGAATGTGGCCGACTTTCGCCGGTCGCTAAAAACCGTATCTTTGCAGAAAATTTCGTATGCGGCTTTCATTGTATTTGTTTTTCTGCCTGCATGCCGCAGGTGTGCTCGCGCAAGGCTACCAGCCTGTATTCCCCGAACTCTCAGGTATTCCGCTGATTGATTCGGTAGTAGCCAACTATAAGCCCGCCTTTGTGCTGGACTTTGGCAACTCGCGGGATACTATGTTTGCGCGCATAGACAACCGCAATGACAGTCTCTACTGCGTGTACACGGGCTATGGCATTCCGCTCAACCCCAACCAGGACCCTACCCAGGCCGCTTTTGCCCTCGGCATCAATACAGAGCACACCTGGCCGCAAGCTTTTGGCGCCTCGAGCGGCCGGGCACAGGCAGATATGCACCACCTTTTCCCCACCCGCGAGGACGTCAATGCAGCCCGTGCCAATCTGCCTTTTGGCGAGTTGGCCGACAACCAGACGCAGCGCTGGTACCGGCTGTCGACCCAACTCAGCAACATTCCGGGCAGCCTGATTGACGAGTACAGCGAGTGGCGCAACCAGTCGCCTTTTGAGCCCCGTGAAGATCACAAAGGCAATGTTGCGCGGGCCATGTTGTACTTCTATACGGTGTATTGGCAGGAGGCGGTAGCAGCCGACCCCAACTATTTTGTCATTCAGCGGGAGACACTGTGCCAGTGGCACAACCAGGATCCTGTCGATGAGCGCGAATGGAATCGCACTTGGGCCATCGCAGCCTATCAGGATAACAAGCCCAACCCTTTTATCCTCGACTGTACTTTAGCAACCCGCTGCTACTGTCCGGAATTTGAGGACACTGGCTGCTTTGTTGCAGACGATGCACCGGCGCTGCCGGCAGCAGCGACCTGGCATTTTTTCCCCAACCCAACGGCCCGGGGCCTTGTGACGCTTATGCGCACCGGCGCTACTGATGCAGCCCTGCAGGTGCAATGGGTGAGCGCTGCCGGCCATTGGCAGGGGGGGATGGTGCAACTACCCGGCGGCAGTGAGCTCTACCAGCTCGAAAGTCCTCCGCCCGGCTACTGGTGGTGCGTCATCCGGCAGCAAGCTAAGGCGCCGGTGTATGTTCCGTTGATTGTAATTCCATAACATTCCATAAATAAAAATTAAGGCTCCATGAACCATTTTTCAGTGCTTGTAATGCTATTCAGTGCAAGCCTCAGTCTGCAGGGCTGTAAGGCGGATCCGCCTGAGGAGGCCAGTGAGGAAAAGCCGCTGACGGCGCAGCCCGTCAGCGTACAAGCGTCAGCGGATCCCGTCAAGCCCGATATGGTCCGCATTCCGGGCGGTACTTTTATGATGGGAGATATTTTTAATGAGGGTGATGAGAAGGAAAAACCGGCACGCAATGTGACGCTCAGCGACTATCAGCTTGCGAAGCGCGAGCTGACGGTAGCGGAATTTGCTGCTTTTGTGACGGCTACCGGCTATAAGACGACGGCTGAGGTTGACGGCTTCAGCAATGTGTTTACCAACGGCGGGTTTGGTGAGATGCCCGGCGTCAACTGGCGGTGCGATGCGCAGGGCGTGCTGCGCACGGCCGATACATGGAATCATCCTGTGCTGCACGTGAGCTGGACGGATGCCGTGCAGTACTGCAACTGGCTGAGTGTACAGCTGGGACTGCAGCCGGTCTATGGCCTCGATACCATTGAGACGGAGGCTACGCCCGAAATGAAGCGGCAGCTGGGCGACCGTGTCAAGCTCGACGATGCAAACAAGCAGATCAACCCCAACCTGAAGGCCTTCCGGCAGGTGTATGTGATGAACCCCAAAGCCAATGGCTACCGCCTTCCTACGGAAGCCGAGTGGGAATATGCAGCTCGTAGTGGGGGTAAAAATTACCGCTTCGCCTGGGGTAGCGGGCCGCAGCCCAAGGGCAATGTGGCCGATGCAGCGGCCGTCAGGCAGGGGGCAGCTAAGTCAGCAGCTTTTCCTGACTATGACGACGGATTTGCGTTTACGGCGCCTGTCGGCGAGTTTCCGCAGGGCGAGCTGGGGCTGTATGATATGACGGGCAACGTGTGGGAGTGGTGCTGGGACTGGTACAGCCCTTACAGCGCGACGGCAGAGGCCAATTTTGCCGGTCCGCAGTTGGGTACCTACCGGATCATCCGCGGTGGTGGTTGGCGCGGCGCGGCAGCGAACCTGCGGAATACCGGCCGCAACGCCAATGTGCCGGAGGCACGCGGCGCTATGCTGGGCTTCAGGCTGGCGCAAAATATCGGGAAAAGATAAATTTTGAGA
>JAUMBM010000118.1:0-1977 GCA_032115735.1 Saprospiraceae bacterium | reverse complement strand
CCACGAACACATCAATAGCCTCTTTATCAGCACGTTCCTTTGACAGATGCCGAAATTCTGTTTCAATCCCGGGAGCCAGCAACCGCTGATAGCCGTCAGCTACCGCCAAGCGTACCTGCTCAGCCGCGGCTCCACGACCCCTGACAAACTGCTGCTCGAGCCGGGCGATCACAGCCTCGTCTTCGGGACCGATGACAACGCGCAGTATACCCTCTGACTCAGCGCGAAAGATGGCCAGCAAGCGGTGGCTTGGGCACTTGGAGAGCGGCTCCTGATAGTTGAAATAATCCCTGTACTTGGCTCCCTCTTCCTCTTTACCGCGCGCTACTTTGGCCGCAACGGCCGCCTCTTTGGCGAAAGCTGCGCGCACGCGGTTGCGGGCTGTCTCATCTTCGCTGACCAGCTCCGCTATGATGTCGCGGGCGCCCTCGAGGGCCGCCCCCACATCGGGTACCGCCTCCTGCAGGAAAGGAGCGGCCAGCTGCTCCAGCCGGTCATCAGTCTGTGCTAAAATAGCCAGCGCGAGCGGCTCGAGGCCTCGCTCGCGGGCAACGCCCGCCCGCGTTTTGCGCTTGCGCTTGTAAGGCAGGTATAGATCCTCCAGTTCCGAAGCATCATACGTAGCTTCAATACGGGCGCGCAGCTCGGCCGTCAGCTTGCCCTGCTCTTCGATAGAGGCCAGGATGGAAGCCCGGCGTTTTTCCAGCTCTTCGAGCCGCCGCATCAACTGTTGGATGTCGGCAATTTCAACCTCATCGAGTTCGCCGGTAGCCTCTTTGCGGTAGCGTGCAATAAACGGAATGGTAGCGCCTTCCGACAATAACTGCATAACAGCAGCCACCTGCCGCTCAGCAATTGACAGTCGCTGCGCAATTATTTGCTTATGAATATGCTGCATAGTTGATTATTTTGGACATCCGGCAAAGGCCCGGACACGCTCACAAAAGCCCGCCAAGGTAAGCGTTTTCGCGCAGACAGAAAAGCACCGCCCCCACAAACGGGGGCGGTGCTTTTTTTAAAAAAATAAAAAAGATCCTCCTAGCCGCAGTGCGAGTAGCCGCAGCTCTTACAGATCAGGCAACCCTCTTTGTAGATCAGGCCATCGTGATCGTGGCAGCTAGGGCACTCACTGTTGGAAGCTTTAGCACCATCGGGCACGAACTGCTTGAGCGCGCGTACGATACCATTTTTCCAGGTATTGATGTAGTCATCCTCAGCATTGAGACCCTCTACCAAATCGACAACCTGCACAATCGGCATGCCGTGGCGCAGCACACCACTGATCAGCTTCGCATAGTTCCAGTACTCCTTGTTGAAGGAGCGGGACAGACCTTCGATGGTGACCCGGTAGCCATCTTTGTCGAGGAACTGGAAATTGTAGAGATTGCGTCCCTCTTCGTCCTTGGCTTTGATTACCCAGCCGCTGGTCACATAATCAGGGAGAAGGAAAGTATCGACAGCCCGACCAGTGAAAATTTCATAGGGATGCTCGTCGTACAAGCCAATGACTGCGATCCAGTCCTCCTCCGCATTCTTGAGGCGAACGACCTTGGCGTCCAGTTTTTCCGGCCGTTTGGGCGGCATGGTTTCGCGGAAGCCCGTCTCTGTTTTATCACTCTTGCTACTTTCTGCGACCAGGACACCCGAGCGGGAGCCATCGCGGTAGATCGTACATCCTTTGCAGCCTGCCTCCCAGGCCGTCTCGTATATTTTTTTCACCATCTCGACCGAAGTCTCTTCGGGTACGTTGACCGTTACCGAGATCGAGTGATCTACCCACTTCTGAATAGCCCCCTGCATCTTAACCTTTTGTACCCAGTCAACATCGTTGGCCGTAGCGCGGAAGTAAGGAGACTTTTCAATCAGCGGCCGCAACTCGGCAGCTGACATCTTAGTGACTTTATTGACATCATACCCATTGGCCTGCAGCCAGGTGATAAACTTGTGGTGGAACACATTGTATTCTTCCCAGGAGTC
>JAUMBM010000117.1:0-1836 GCA_032115735.1 Saprospiraceae bacterium | reverse complement strand
CGCTGTCCGCCGGATGATGCTGTCGTAGGGGTGCTTTCGGGCGGGGAACGCCGGCGTGTTGCGCTCTGCCGTCTCCTACTGAGCAATCCTGATATCCTGCTGCTCGATGAGCCTACCAACCACCTTGATGCGGAGTCCGTGGACTGGCTGGAGCAGTACCTGAAGAATTTTCCGGGCACGGTGATCGCCGTGACGCACGACCGTTATTTTCTGGACAATGTCGCTGGCTGGATTCTGGAGCTCGACCGCGGCGAAGGTATTCCGTGGGAAGGCAACTATTCATCCTGGCTGGAGCAAAAGGCCCGCCGCCTGGAACAGGAGGAAAAGACTGAAAGCAAGCGCCGCAAGACGCTCGAGCGCGAACTTGAGTGGGTGCGTATGGCACCCAAAGCACGGCAGGCCAAGGGCAAAGCTCGTCTGAGTGCTTATGAAAAACTGGCCGATGAAGATGGCCGGGAGAAGGAAGCTAAACTGGAGCTTTTTATACCGCCGGGTGCTCGACTGGGCGATGTGGTCATCGATGCCCACGACCTGAGCAAAAGCTACGGCAACCGACTGCTGTTTGAAAACCTCAGTTTCAGCATTCCCAAAAATGCTATCATAGGGATTATCGGCCCCAATGGTATGGGTAAATCTACGCTCTTCCGCATCATCATGGGGCAGGAGCAACCGGACGGTGGCAACGTCACCATTGGCGATACGGTCAAGCTCTCTTATGTAGACCAAAGCCACAAGGAGCTGCAGCAACCTGACAAAACGGTATACGATATTGTCTCCGGCGGCAACGATCTGATCACGGTAGGGAATACATCCGTCAACGCGAGAGCCTACCTAAGCCGCTTCAATTTTGCCGGAGCTGATCAGCAGAAAAAACTGAATGTTTTGTCCGGGGGTGAGCGCAACCGACTGCATCTGGCCATAACTCTTCGGGAAGGAGGAAACGTGCTGTTGCTGGACGAACCCACCAATGATATTGATGTCAACACACTACGGGCACTGGAAGATGCGTTGGAAGATTTTGCAGGTTGTGTGATGGTAATCTCTCACGATCGTTGGTTCATCGACCGCCTCGCCACCCATATTCTGGCTTTTGAAGGTGATGCCAAGGTTGTATTCTTTGAAGGCAACTATTCGGATTATGAGCAGATGAAAAAGCGGGAGATGGGCGATATAACGCCCAAGCGGCCACGTTTCAAAAATGTGATCAATCGATGATCAGCTGTACCATATTCCATGATTTATTAAACGAATTGACATGCGACAATTTATCTTGTTGATATTGCTGGCCTGCGTGGTCAGCACGGCTCAGGCTCAGTCCTATCCGACCCGGCTTGAGCTGGCGAAGGGTGACAGTAGCTTGTTTGCTGCCCTTCAGCCCGTGGTAAGGGAGTTGGTGAAAGTAGACAGCCTGGCGCACATGGCCATCTTTGCGACTATTTCGGATCCTCGCGCCTATACTCCTGAAGAGCAGGGTACGGTGGGGATTAAATTTGATATAGAGCTGAAGGCTGTTCACCTGGCTTCTGGCAGAGAGGCCTCTAAGCGGACGATCTCTTTTGACGGCAAAGGCCCTACAGCTGCGCTGGCAAGGCGGGTGGCTATGCGCAAGCTCAATAGTGCCCATGTTGACCTCAATAGCTGGGGGCGCACGTTTGCGGCTGAGTATGTATCTTTTTTCCGAAATAACTGCGACAGTCTGTTGGCCATGGCCAACCGCAACGCTGCTGATAACCCGCTCAAAGCATACGCTTTGGCTGCAAGTATACCCGAAAACGTTGCCTGTTCCAAGGAAGCGGTTAACCTGGCGCATACCTTATACCTTAATTATCAGGACAA